>PXAW01000328.1 GCA_003567055.1 Hyphomicrobiales bacterium | reverse complement strand
ATGTGGAGCGGAAATTCGCACCGAGTTCGCGCGCCACGATCTGCGCCAGCGTGGTCTTGCCGAGCCCCGGGGGCCCGACGAAGAGCACGTGATCGAGCGCCTCGCCCCGCGCCTTCGCCGCCCCGATGAAGACCTGGAGATTGGCGCGCGCGGCCTTCTGGCCGGTGAAATCCGACAGGGCAAGCGGGCGCAGCGAGGCGTCGAGATCGTCCTCGCGGCTCTCGGGCGTCAAAATCCCCTTGCTCGCGTCCTGGCTCGTCACTGCGCTGATGCTCCTGTCGCGAAAACCGATCTCTCGTCATGAGGCGAATCGCCGATTCGCGCGATCTGCCACCCGCGCCTGTATAGGACGCCTGTGCCGGGGACGCACCCGGAAATCCGGCGATGAGGCCGGCATGAAGCCGAAATGACGAGAGGCGCGCAGTCATCGACGCGAACACGCGCAGACGAGGTCCGGAAGCGGGCGCTTGTCCAGCTCTTGCCGGGCTCTTGCAGAGGCCTTAAGCGAATTCGCACGGCTTGGTGGAACCCGTGACGCGCCCGACAGGTTGATACGCCAAAACGCGCCGATGTGTGGACAAGCCGCAGCGCTTCTGCTATGCGCACCACCAACTGGCGGGAGCTTGAGAAATCAGGCGCCCTGTCTCTACGTATTTCGATTCATGTGTGCGCCACGTTGCGCATCAGATCACAGCAAGGAAGGTTATCGCGTGCAGGTTCTCGTTCGTGACAACAATGTCGACCAGGCTCTCCGCGCTCTCAAGAAGAAGATGCAGCGCGAAGGCATCTTTCGCGAGATGAAGCTGCGCGGTCATTACGAAAAGCCCTCCGAGAAGCGCGCCCGCGAGAAGGCGGAAGCCGTCCGCCGCGCCCGCAAGCTGATCCGCAAGCGCATGCAGCGCGAGGGCCTGTTGCCGACCAAGGGCAAGGCCCGCTGAGTTTAAGGCGCGCCGAGTATCGGCAACCGAGCCGGCATTCGCTGAGCATGACCTGAACCTGTCGGCGCGACCTCAGACGGGGCGCGTCGCGTGGTCACCATGACTGAAGCAGGTCCCGGATACCCGGAAGCGCCTGCGCAATGCCGAGAACAACCTCCTCCCGAAAACGGGCAGGAGGTTTTTTCGTGTTGCGTGACATGGCTGCGAGTCATCGGCCCGCAGGAAGCGTGGCCCACAGGGGGGAGCGCGCGCTGCACAAAGCGCGCGCCGCATGACGCCGCGCGCGCATTCATGGTACCCGCAAGAGATTCTGGCACCCGCGAGCGGCCCCGCGGTCAGGCACTCATCGCCGTATTTCCGCGCCCCAGCGCCGCGCTTGTCTGGGCGATGAGATCATCCAGAGCCGCGATGACTTCGCCGGAGGCCTCTTCCAGTTCGCGGAACGCCGATTCGGCGGCGGCGAGATCACCGGCATTGAAGGCCCGAGCTGCGCGCTTGCCCGCATCGTGCACGCGGGCATGCGGTGCCTCGAGCGCGACGAAAGCCGGATAACGGCTGTAATCGGCACGCGCGCCCTCGTACCATTTGCCGAGCCGGCAGGCCTTGTGATCGGACAATTCCGATTCATCGAGCTGCGCAACCCCGACCAGCATGCCGGCGAGGCGTTTTTTCCAGATCAGATGATCGGATTTGGCGCAATGCAGCACATAATCGGGGATGGCCCGCTTGCCGAGCTCCTGGAGGCTGCGCCCGATCACCGCCTCGGAACCGGCGGCGGCGGCAACGACCGCCTCCGTCCGCTCGCGCGCCTGCCGGGCATCGGAAGCGATCCGCATCACGCCCTGCGCGAGCTCCGCCGTGGCCGATGACTGCTCGGCGATAGCGCGGGCGATTTCGCCCACAAGCCCATGGCTCTGGGAGACCTCTCCGGCGGCGGCCTCCACGGAATGCTCCGCCTGATCGGCTGCGCTGACACCGGCGGAGACGGATTCGGTGGCGTGCTCCACCGCACCGCGTATGGCGGTGACCTCGCTTTGCAGGTTGTCGATCCGCGCCCGGATATCCTCCGTTGCGCGCGCCGTCTGACCGGAGAGGTTCTTGACCTCACCGGCGACGACGGCGAAGCCGCGCCCCGCTTCACCCGCGCGCGCCGCCTCGATCGTGGCGTTGAGGGCGAGCAGATTGGTCTGCCCGGCAATGGCTGCGATGGTGTCGACGATCTGCGTGATCTGCTGCGCGGCGTTCTCCAGCGCGCGCACGCGCTCGTCGATGGTGGCGAAGGCCTCACCGATGCTGCGGGTTTCGCGCCGCGCCGTGCGCACCGCCTCGAGGCCGCCCGACGCCTCGCTCACGCAATTGTCGAGGGCTTCGATGGAGCGGGCGGCGAAGCCGTTGATCTCGCGGATCGAGGCATCGAGCTGCTCGACTGCGGCGGACATGGCCTGCGCATCGCGATCCACCGCGCGCACCTCGCCTGTGGCACGGGCGATCGCCGTCATGGATTCGCTTGCCTGCATGGAAAAAGCGACGGTGTTCTCCAGCTCACGCGAATCGCGCATGTGGATCTGCGCCATCAGCGCATCCAGATGGCTGACGATCTGCGCCGGCATCGTGGCGGTGTCGGGCGCCTCCCCGCGCACGAGCGCGCGCAGGGCATCACAGATGGCTGATTCGAGGTTGCGCTCCGATTCCTGTGGGGAAGCGGAAGCCATCGACACGATTTTTCTGGCGAACATGCGGCGTTATCTCCCTTTGGAGCATCCGGTTTAACCAAAACGTGGTGAAGGAATGGTTGATAAATGTAAGCAAGCTTGAGCATTCAAGCCGCGCCGCATCCCGCCATGCGGCCCCGGGAGAACGCGATTCACACTGGCCCCGGCCTGCCCCCGGCGCTAGTCTCGCGCCACGGATTCGCGCGTAGCCAGACGCGCATGCCTTTGCCGGTGGCAAGGGCCGACCAGTTCCAGATCAGGAGTCAATGCCGGTTTCATGTCCTCTCCCCCTCCAAACGCCGGCCCCGACACGCCCCCCGCCATCGACATCGCCGATCTGCGCGCGCGCCTGATCGCCGGCGAGCGCGCCGCGCTCGCGCGCGCCATCACGCTGGTGGAATCGCGCCGGCAGGATCGGCGCGACGCCGCCCGCCAGCTTCTGGAAGAGGTCCTGCCCGAGACGGGGAAGGCCCTGCGGGTCGGCATTACCGGCGTTCCGGGCGTGGGCAAATCCACGACGATCGACACGCTCGGCTCCATGCTCACGGCGCGGGGCAAGCGCGTCGCCGTGCTCGCGGTCGATCCGAGCTCCACGCGCACCGGCGGCTCGATCCTCGGCGACAAGACCCGCATGGCGCGGCTCGCCGTCGACGACAACGCCTATATCCGCCCCTCCCCCTCCTCCGGCACGCTGGGCGGCGTGGCGGCGAAGACGCGCGAGACGATGCTGCTCTGCGAGGCGGCCGGTTTCGACGTGATTCTCGTCGAGACCGTCGGCGTCGGCCAGTCCGAGACGGCGGTCGCCGATCTCACCGATTTCTTCCTCGTCCTGATGTTGCCCGGTGCCGGGGATGAATTGCAGGGCATCAAGAAGGGCATCATCGAGCTGGCCGACATGATCGCGGTCAACAAGGCCGATGGCGAGGGTGCCGAGCGCGCCCGTGCCGCTGCGGTGGATTACCGCGCGGCCTTGCATATCCTCGCCCCCGCCTCGCCGTTGTGGAGCCCGCCGGTCATCACCGTATCTGGGCTCACGGGCGAGGGGCTCGACACGCTCTGGGAGCACGTCTGCGATCACCATGCGCGGCTCGAAGCCAAGGGCGAGATCAGCGCGCGCCGGCGCGGACAGGATATCAAATGGATGTGGGCCATGATCGAGGAACGCATTCATCGCCGGCTGCACGGTGATGCCGATCTGCGCGCGCGCATTCGTGCGCTGGAAGACGAGGTACGCACCGGCGCGCTCCCGCCCACCAGCGCCGCCGACGAGATCGCCGGGGTTCTGGGATTGTGAGCGCTGCCATGCCCCGCCTGCTGATCACCGGTTTCGGACCGTTCCCCCGGGTGCCGCACAATCCGTCGGAACGCGTGGCACGGGCAGCCGCCGCTAGTCCACGCTGGCGCCGCCTCGGCTGGCGGGTCGATCTGCGCATTCTCGATACGCGCTACAACGCCCTCGAGACCCAACTCCTGCCGGCTCTGCGCGAGAGCGATCCGGATGCGGTGCTGCTACTCGGTGTCGCACCGAAACGCGACGCGATCACACCGGAGCGTCAGGCCCGCAACCGGGTGTCGCGCCTGTTTCCTGATGCTGGCGGGCGTGTCGGGGATGCGAGCCTGCGGCTCGACCGGGAGGATCCCCGTCTGATCCGTCGCACACAAGCGCCGATTGCGGCGATGGTGCGCGCCATGCGCCGGCGCGGCCTGCGTGCCGCGATCTCGCGCGATGCCGGGCGCTATCTGTGCAATGCCGCCTGTTACACGGCCTTGCGCGCCTGCGGTGCGGCACGCGCGGCGCATGTCGTGTTCATCCATATTCCCTTCCCGCGCGACATGACGCAGCGCAGCAGGGCCTGCGACAAATCCCGCCGATGCAAGAGGCGCCCTTCGGAACGGGAATTAGAAAGCGCAATAAATGATTGTATTTATTTATTGATGCGCGGCGCGTATTCACGTAAGATATGAGTTACTAATTACTCTTGAAGACAGGTTTGAGCGCAGAGATTAACCCCGTGTGAAGCAATTTATGGCAGTTCTGTTCGAGCAAACGAAATTGAGGCCATCATGCTCGAACGCTTGTCGGAAATGTCTGCGGATACCTCCTCCGAGGGACGCCGTACATTGTTGAACGCAGTAACCGATCTCTTCCTGGTTGACGAAGACGTCAGCGCGGCGGCGAGCGAGCATTACAGCGATATCGCCGGGCGCTCCCTCGACGCCATGGATTCCGACGATCGCGCCGCCTATGCCGAGCGCGTCGCGGCAGAGCCGCAACTGCCCAATCCGATCGCCAAGCGCCTGGCCACCGACGACGAGGCATCGGTCGCGCAGCTGGTTCTGCGCCTCTCGCCTGTCCTGAGCGACGACGATCTTGCCGCCATCGCGGTGAGCCATTCGCAGGCCCACCTCGCCGCGATCGCCGAGCGCGCCAGCCTGTCGGAAACCGTCACCGATGTCCTCGTCGAGCGCGGCGACCGGAAGGTCCTGCGCACCGTGTCGGGCAATGAGGGCGCCACATTTTCGGATCGGGGCCTCGATACGCTGATCAGCCGCAGCGACGGCGACACGCAGGTCGCGCGCAACCTCGCCGAGCGCTCCGACGACCTGCCCGCGACGCAGGCGCGGCGCGTTCTGCAGATCGCCGCCCAGATGAGTCTGACCCACACGCCCGAGGTCGAGACCGAGGTGATCGATGCCAGCAAGAACAAGCAATTTGCCCGCAAGGCCCGTGAGCGACGCCTCGAAGTGCGGCTGCTGATCGCCGATCTCAAGGAAGGCAAGCGCGAGATCGACGATGTCGTCTCCCTGCTTTGCAAGGATGATCGCGCCTTCGACCTCGCCCAGGTTCTCAGCACGTTCAGTGATATTCCCAACACCCAGGCATTGCGGGCGCTGCTTCAGAAGGAAGCCAGCGGCATCGCCGTCGCCTGCAAGGCGATGGGGCTCGGTAAAGACGGCTTCAACGACGTTCTCGCCATGCGCGCCTCGCGGCTCGGCCTCCCGTCAAAGCAGATCGAAAAGGATCTGGCCAGCTATGACGGGCTGACCGCCGAGCTTTCAGAGCGCGCCATGCGCTTCCTGAAGGTGCGCAGCAAGGTCTCCTGAGGCGCGCCGGCAGCCTCATCAGATACGCGCAGCCTCATGGGATACGCGCAAGCACGTCATTCAGCGCCCCGGTCGGGCGCAGAGCCCCGACGGTGATCGCGTTCCAGTTCGTCAGCGGTGCATGCGCCAGACCATCGAGGAAGGCGCGCTCTTCGTCGTCCCGGGCGAGCAGCACCGCGAGAATGCACGCCATGGTCGCCTCCGAGGCCCGCGTCGTGCCATCGGCGCATTTGAGCGCGATGCCGAGGCCGCGCTCCGGTATTGTCGCGCAATAGACGCCCTCGGCGCCTGTCTTCATGAAGACGCGATCACCGAACCTTTCCATCACGCGCGTATCGAAACGCCCGGTCCCCGCCACCATGAACGGCGCCTGCGCCACCGCATTGCGGATCACGCGTGCCGCTTGCGCGTAATCGGCGGGCATCCCCTCCCCGCTGCCGAAGCGCGCGAAAGCGCGTGCGAGGGATTCGAGCGGGACGGCATAGGAGGGGATCGAACAGCCGTCGATGCCGCGATTTTCCGGCTCGTGCGGCGCATCGGTCATGCGCACGAGCGCTGCACGCACCTGCTGCTGGACCGGATGATCAGGGCCGATATAGCCGGCCGGATCGTGCCCTGCGGCGCAGGCGAGGCAGACGAATCCGGCATGCTTGCCCGAGCAGTTGTTGTGGCCGGCATGCGGGGTCTCGCCGCGCCGCGCCATCGCCCGCATGGCTTCCTGATCGATCGGCCAATGCGTGCCGCATTCGAGGCAGCCCTCGTCGCGGCCCACCCGCGCGAGCATGCCCTGCGCCGTTGTCACATGCGCCGGCTCGCCGGAATGCGAGGCACAGGCGAGCGCGATTTCCGGCGCGCCGAGGCCGACCTTCTCCGCCAGACCGGAGGCGACCAGCGGCAACACCTGCAGCGCCTTGATGGCTGAGCGCGGGAAGACCGGGCGCGCGATATCGCCGATGCCGGCCACGAGGCCGCCCTTTGCATCGCTGATCGCCAACATCCCGCAATGGCGCGATTCGACCTGGTCGCCACGGGTTACTTCGATCAGAACCGGATCCGTCATCATGCGACCATTCATTTCCAAATCATTCCAGGGCAACAAGTGTGCGCCCGTTCCCGACGTCTTTGTCAAAGCGACAGCAAGCGCTTTCCAGATTGGTGCAATACCCGCGAAGTTGCGCCGCCCGCCCGTCTCATGCACTTTCATGAAAACAGATCGCCGAGGAACCGGCGGGGAGGAAGCAGCATGAGCGTGATCGATTACGAAGCGGAATATAACAACCGCGCCCGCGTTCCCGATCATCCCGCCCATATCGCCGGCTGGATCGCCGATGCGGCGGATTACCGCGAGAACACGCCGCCGACGCCGATCCCCTTCGGCCCCGGCGAGCGGGCGGTGCTCGACCTGTTCACGCCCGCCGATCCGCGCGGCGCAGCGACGCTCGTCTTCATCCATGGCGGCTACTGGCAGGCGATGGAACGCAGCTATTTCAGCCATATGGCAAAAGGTGCGAACGCGCATGGCATCTCGGTGGCGGTGCCCGGCTATGATCTGTGCCCCGACAACAGCATTGCCGGCATCATCGACCAGATGCGCGAGGCCTGCCGGGTGCTGCTGAAGCTCGGTCGACCCCTCGTTGTTGCCGGCCATTCCGCCGGGGGGCATCTCGCCGCCTGCATGCTCGCGACGGATTGGCGCGCGCAGGACCCGGATCTGGCGCCGGACAGCGTGCGCGCCGCTTACGCGATATCGGGCCTGTTCGATCTGGAACCGCTCGTCTCGACCTCGATCAACGGGGCGCTCGGCCTCGATGCCGAATCCGCCCGTGCGGTGAGCCCGCTGCATTGGCAGCCGCCGCAGCCCGGCGCCGTCCTCGATGCCGTTGTCGGCGGCGCGGAGAGTGCGGAATACCATCGCCAGAGCGAGAGCATCGTCGCGGCCTGGGGCGAAGCCGGCGTCGCGACACGGTATGAACGGATCGGCGCATGCCACCATTTCGATGTGATCGCCGGGCTGGCCGATCCCGATTCGGCGATGACGCGCCGGGTGGTCGCGCTGGCCGGCGGGTGATGATCATCGGGCGCCCCGCACAAGTGGCTTTGCCGCAGCGTCCGGACGGGTTAGATCACACCGATCACGAACGGGCGCCCCCGCCCCCAACCAACAGGAGCGCATTCCGTGCAGACCTTCTTCGTCGAGATCAAATGCAAGCTGGGCAAGACCTATGAGGTCGCGATGGAACTCGCCGATCGCGAGATTGCCTCGGAAATCTACTCCACCGCCGGTGATTACGACATTCTGGCCAAGTTCCACATCGACCGCGACGTGGATATCGGCCATTTCGTCGCCGAGAAGGTCCAGACGATCCCCGAGATCGACGACACCAAGACCATCATCACCTTCAAGGCGTTCTGAGCAGGCTCAGGCGCGGGCGCTGTGATCGATGAGCTGGCCGATGAAGGCATCGCATTTCATCAGCTCGTCGATCGCCACCCATTCATCGGCCTGATGCGCCTGGGCGATGGCGCCGGGACCGACGATGACCGTGGGCACTTCGGCGATGGTCTGGAACAGGCCCGCCTCGGTACCATAGGCGACCTTGGCGTGATCATTGCGCCCGGCGAGGCGCTTGGCGAGCGTCGCGACATCCGCCTCGGGATCGGTATCGAGGCCGGGGAAACCGGCAAAGACCTCGATATCGATGCCGCTCGCGGGATCGACCGCGTGCATGCGCGGCTCCAGCACCTGGCTGGCATAGTCCTTCACCTGCTGCACGAGCGCGTCGGGATCGTCCTGACCGACGGCCCGGAACTCGAAGCGGATTTCGCAGCGATCAGGCACGATGTTGAGCGCCGTGCCACCCTGCATGATCCCGACATGCGCCGTGGTATGCCCAACGTCGTAGAGCTCATCACGCGCGCCCGCCTCCTGCAACTCCTCCGCGATCCGGCGGATCTCGGCCACGAGCAGCGCACCGAACTCCACCGCGTTTACGCCCTGCGGCGCGAGAGAGGAGTGACGCGTGAGACCGCGCACCGTCGCAACAATGCTGCGCTTGGCCTTGTGGCCGAGCACGACCTGCATGTTGGAGGGCTCGCCCACGAAACAGGCCTGCGGTCGCACCGGCTGTTCGCGCAACCATGAAACGAGGCCGCGCGCGCCGACGCAGCCCACCTCCTCGTCATAGCTGAAGGCGAAGTGGATCGGCCGGGTCAGCGGCGCCTGCGCCATGCGTTCCGCATTGGCGAGGCAGACGGCGAGGAAGCCCTTCATGTCGCAGGTGCCGCGCCCGTAGAGCCGCCCGTCCCGCTCGGTCACGGTGAACGGATCGCTCGACCAGTTCTGACCATCGACGGGAACGACATCGGTATGGCCCGACAGGATGAAGCCGGACTTGTCCTGCGGGCCGATACTGGCCCAAAGGTTCGCCTTCTGGCCGGTCTCGTCATAGACCCGTTGGAAGGTGAAACCATGGGGCGCGAGGAAGCGCTCGATCCAGTCGATGATCGCGAGATTGGAATTGCGGCTCGTCGTGTCGAACGCCACCAGCGTCGACAGAATCGATGCGATTCTGTCATAGGACATATAACAGCTCCCTATATATTTCGGTGGCCGGCTACGAAGCCGGCACCAGAGACATCTGCTCGGCGCGCACGAAATCGACGAAGCGCCGTGCTACCGGGAGATTCCCGCCGACCGCCGGGAATACGAAAGACGTCTCATACTCGATGACGGGCTCGAACGGACGGAAGACGAGCCCCGATCCCGCAACATAGGCGATCGGGAAAGGATTGATAACGGCAATTCCGACACCGGCACGCACCATCTCCAGCAGGAATTGTACCGTTCCCGATTCGAGAACCGTGCGTGGCTCGACACCCTCATCTGCGAAGGCGCGCTCCAGCCGCGCGCGGGCGGAGAAGCGCCGCGTGACCGCGATCATCGGCGAATCACCGATATCGGTGGGCCGAATCACTTCCTTCTGGGCCAGCGGATGGCTGGCGGGCATCAGCACATGCGCCACCGATTGACGGAAGGGCTCGGCCCGCACGCCGAGATGGGCCGCCTTGACGTCGAGCACGCCGAGATCCGTCGTGCCGTCCGCAACGGAAGCGACGGCATCATCGGAACGCCCGATTTCCATCTGGACGCGCGTATCCGGCTCGATCTCGAGAAAACGGGTCACCATCGGCGCAAGAAAAGTATGGGCGATGGTCGGCGTGCTGAAAATGCGCAGGAGCGTCCCGACGCTCGGCGTGTTCGGCCAGTTGGACAGGCGCGCCAGAGCCGCAAAGATCGGCGCGGCTTCGGCGTCGAGAGCGAAGGCATCGGCGGTAGGGACGAGGCGCCCGCCATCGCGCACGAACAGATCGCGCCCCAGCCGCGCCTCGAGCGCCCCGATCGCGCGTGAGACCGCCGGCTGAGACACGCCCAATCGTTGTGCCGCTGCCGTCGTCTTGCGCGTGGTGATGACCGCATGCAGCACTTCCAGCTCGCGCACGCTCGGACGGGAAGAGCGCCCGCCATCCTCTTCGTTTTCCATTTTTCGCATACCTCTATTACAAAATCTGATCATTTTTAATGGTGACAATACACCACCTAGATATTACCAATTTGTTGCGCCCATGCAATAACACTATGCAAAAAACTGATGGCTTGGCGCAGAAAAATCATAGGGACGTCGAAGCGTCCCGATCCAGAGGAGAATCGTCATGAAACACGGCATTGCCAGACTAGCCCTGCCGTTGGCCATGTTGGCCGCAGCTCCCGCAACAGCCGCCGATCTGCGGATCGGCCTGGCGTCGGAGCCGTCCTCGATGGACCCGCATTTCCACAATCTGGGGCCGAACAACGCTTTGCGTCAGCACATTTTCCAGTCGCTGACCTATTCCGACGAGAACATGCTGATCCAGCCTTCTCTGGCGACGGAATGGGAAGCGACGGGGGATACGACCTGGGAATTCACGCTGCGTGACGACGTGAGCTTTTCCAATGGTGACACGTTCTCCGCGACCGACGTGATCTATTCGATCTGCCGCGTGCCGGTGGTCGAAGGCTCGCCCTCCTCCTTCACCAGCTTCGTGCGCGACATCGTCGGCGTGGAAGTCGACGGTTCGACCATCACCTTCACCACGGACGGCCCGTCGCCGCTGCTGCCGACCAACTTGTCCTCGGTGGCGATCCTGAACGCGTCGGTCTTCGGTGGCGAGGGCGTGGAATTCTCCGCCGATGGCTGCGCCAATATGGGCGACCTGCCGGCCTCGACCGATTTCGCCAATCCCGACATGGCGATCGGCACCGGCCCCTACACGCTGGTCAATTTCGTGCCGGGCGACCGTATCCAGCTGACCCGCAACGACGATTTCTGGGGCGAGACGCCGACCTGGGACAACGTCACCCTGCGCCCGATCGCCAATCCGGGTGCGCGCGTCGCAGCGCTTCTCGCCGGTGACGTCGACGTCATCGAGACGCCGCCGATCCAGGATTTCGACACCATCCGCCAGGCCGGTTTCGAGATCGATCAGGGCCTGTCGAACCGCGTCATCTACCTGCATCTCGACAGCGGCGAGGAGGTGCCCCCGGGCGTGTCCGGCACCGACGGCGTCAATCCCTTCGCCGATGTGCGCGTGCGCGAGGCGATCTCCAAGGCGATCAACCGCGACGCCATCGTCGAGCGCGTGATGGGCGGCGTTGCCGTCACGGCGGGCGAGCTGCTGCCCTATCCGCTGTTCGGCACCCGCGAAGATGCCGAGCCGGATCCGTTCGATCCCGATCTCTCGGCTGCGCTGCTCGAAGAGGCCGGCTTCGGTGACGGTTTCGAAGTGACGCTCTCGACCCCCAACGACCGCTACATCAACGACGAGCGCGTGGCCCAGGCCGTGGCGCAGTTCCTGTCGCGGATCGGGATCCGGACGAATATCGATGCGATGACCGCCTCGACCTTCTTCTCCAACCGCAACCAGGGCGAATTCGGTTTCTGGCTCGCGGGCTGGGGCGCGGCTTCGGGTGAGATGGCCAACCCGCTGACGGCGCTGGTCGGGACACGTGATCCCGATGCCGGCATGGGTCTGACCAACATGCAGAACTATTCCAACCCGGAAATCGACGCGCTGATCATGGAGGCCCGCCGCACCGTCGATGACGAGACCCGCCGCGAAATCCTCCAGCGCGCCTCGACCATGGCCATGGAAGACTACGCCACCATCCCGCTCCACTTCGAAGTCACCCCCTGGGCCTTCGCCGGCGATCTGGAACTGACGCCCCGCGTCGACCAGTACACCATCGCAATGATGGTCCGCCCCGCCGAGTGAGGAAATCACGGGATGCGGGTGGTGCTTCGGCATCACCCGCATCCCATCCGACCGGAACGCACAGGGCCCGAGGTGAAATGCACGCCTGGATTTTCTAATGCGATCAGGACACAATCCAGAGAGCGTCAACATTTGGGTACAATTCACAGACAGCCGGAAAACTTTGCGGCTTCCCTTGCAAAATCGTGCGAAAGGCGGTTTCTGCACGGCTGATTGATCTGAGCGCAACAGAGTGCTCTTCTTGCGCTGTACATCCTTCCGCAGGGTCGTACACGGCAACTTTCCCTCTAACGTGAGACAGCCGCCATGCTGGTTTATCTCATTCGTCGTATAGGCCAGTCGGTACTGGTCGTGGCCGTGATGGCCACACTGGTTTTCCTGGCCGTTTACGCAGTCGGCGATCCCGTGGCGATTCTGGCCAGTCCGGATGCGGATGATCAGGAACTCCGGGCGATCACGGCCCGCCTCGGGCTCGACAGACCGCTCTACGAACAGTTCGGCATATTCATCTGGAACGCCCTTCAGGGCGATCTCGGGCGCTCCTTCGTCTATGCCCAGCCTGCGGTCGACGTGATCCTCCAGCGCTTCCCGGCGACGATGGAGCTGGCGCTGGTCGCGCTGATCTTCTCGATCCTGCTCGGCGTGCCGCTCGGCGTGATCGCCGGCCTGAAGCCCGAATCCATACTCGGTCGCACGATCATGACGACCTCGATCTTCGGCTTCTCACTGCCGAATTTCTGGCTCGGCCTGATGCTGATCCTGTTCTTCGCCGTCCAGCTGCGCTGGCTGCCGGCGAGCGGGCGCGGGGAGACCGTCGATGTCTTCGGCGTCCCCTTGTCGATGTTCACCTGGGACGGGCTGCGCCATCTCTTCCTGCCGGCGCTGACGCTGTCGCTCTACAAGGCTTCGCTGGTGATCCGCATCGCACAGGCGGGCACACGCGAGGTGATGCTGCAGGATTACGTGCGCTTCGCCCGCGCCAAGGGCCTGTCGCGCAACCGCATCGTCTTCGTGCACGTGCTCAAGAACATGATGATTCCGGTGGTGACGGTGCTCGGCCTCGAGCTTGGCTCGATGATCGCCTTCGCCGTGGTGACGGAGACGGTCTTCGCCTATCCGGGCATGGGCAAGCTCCTGATCGATTCGATCGGCCGGCTCGATCGCCCGGTCATCGTCGCCTATCTGATGCTGACGGTCGTCATCTTCGTCATCATCAACCTCGTCGTCGATCTGCTCTATGCAGCCATCGACCCGCGCGTGCGCCTGACCGATTCGAAGGGCTGACCGTCATGGCAGAGACAACAACCCCCGAGACGACTGCGAACCGGGCGACCGGCAATGATGCCGGTCGGGTTCCGCATGGAGATCCCCGCGTGGATCCTGCACTGACGCGCCCGCCCGAACAGGGCGAGAGCCTGATGCGGCGGCATATCGCGACTTTCTTCGAGAGCAAGACCGCCACTGTCGGCTTCGTCGTGCTGGTCATTCTCATCGTCGCCGCCTTCACCGCGCCGCTCTGGGCGCCGCAGGATCCCTACGATCTCGCGACGCTCTCGATCATGAACAACATGATGCGGCCCGGCGAGACGCTCGATACCGGGGTGCTCGCCATTCTGGGCACCGACGATCAGGGCCGCGACATGTTCTCCGCCGTGCTGTACGGCATGCGAATCTCGCTGACGGTCGGCGCGGTATCAGTGCTGATCGCCTCGATCATCGGCGCCTCGGTCGGCGTTTTCGCCGCCTATATGGGCGGGCGCATCGAGAGCTTCCTGATGCGCGTCGTCGACCTGCAGCTCTCCTTCCCCGCCATCCTCGTCGCGCTGATCCTGCTCGCCGTGTTCGGGCGCGGTGTCGACAAGGTGATCATCGCGCTGATCATCGTGCAATGGGCGTATTACGCGCGCACGGTGCGCGGCTCTGCGCTGGTGGAGAAGCGGCGCGAATATATCGAGGCGGCACGCTGCCTTTCGCTTCCGGCACGCCGGCTCATCTTCAAGCATCTCCTGCCGAATTGCCTGCCGCCGCTGATCGTGGTCGCCACGGTGCAGATCGCCAACGCCATCGCGCTCGAAGCGACGCTGTCGTTCCTCGGTGTGGGTGTGCCGGTGACCGAGCCCTCGCTCGGCATGCTGATCGCCAACGGGTATCGCTACCTGCTCTCGGGCAATTACTGGATTTCCACCTTCCCCGGTGTGGCGCTGGTGATCCTGATAGTGGCGATCAATCTCGTCGGCGACCGTTTGCGCGACGTGCTCAATCCGCGCCTGTCGCGTTGACGGGTTCAGGCTTCCGGGTCGGCCGTGCCGGCCCGGGACGATCATGAAGGTATCAACGATCCGCTGCAGGGCGATCGCACAGAGGAAGGGACGTTAGGCGATGAGCAAAGCCGTCCTCGATGTCAAAGACTTGTCAGTCAGGTTCCGCACCCGTGAAGGTGTGGTCACGGCGGTCAACAATATCAGCTTTTCCGTGGGCGCGGGCGAGGTTCTCGGCCTCGTCGGTGAATCCGGTTCGGGCAAGTCCGTCACCGGGCTCGCGGTGCTCGGCCTGATCGATCCGCCGGGCGAGGTTTCTGCGAATTCCTCGATCAAGGTGAACGGACGCGAACTCGTGGGCCTGCCCGAGGAGCCGCTGCGCAAGATCCGCGGCAAGGATGTGGCCATGATCTTCCAGGATCCCATGACCACGCTCAACCCGGTGCTGCGCATCGACACGCAGATGATCGAGGCGATCCGCGCGCATGAGAAGATTTCGGAGAAGGCAGCCCGCGAACGGGCCCGCCAGGCACTGGAGAAGGTGGGCATCCCCTCCGCCGACGAGCGCCTGAAGGCGTATCCGGGACAGTTTTCCGGCGGCATGCGCCAGCGTGTGGCCATCGCCACCGCCCTGCTCAACCGCCCGACGGTGCTCGTCGCCGACGAACCGACCACGGCGCTCGACGTCACGATCCAGGCGCAGATTCTTTCCGAGGTGCAGGATCTGTGCGCCGAGACCGGTACGGCGCTCGTCTGGATCACGCACGATCTCTCCGTGGTGGCGGGCCTCGCCGACCGGGTCGCGGTGATGTATGCGGGGCGGATCGTCGAGGAAGGTCCGGTCACCGCAGTGCTGGAAGCGCCGATCCATCCCTATGCGGCCGGGCTGATCGGCTCCGTGCCGAGTCGCAACAAGCGCGGCGAGCCGCTGGCGCAGATCCGGGGCATGACGCCGTCCCTCGTCAACCTGCCCCCCGGCTGCCCCTTCGCGCCGCGCTGCGATTATGCCACCGAAATCTGTCAAACGACCATGCCGGAAGCGACGCCCTACGAGGGCGAACGCGCCGCGCGCTGCCATCATCCGCTGTCGTCGCCGACGCCTGCGGCCGCTTGAGACACACGGCGAGGACATTCGTCATGACTACGCAAGCCGACAACAATCCGGTCCAGGCCGAAACCGCAACCGGTGCGACTGCGCCGATTCTCGAGCTCAGCCAGGTCCACAAGCGTTTCACACGCAGCCTCGACATGGCCGAGAAGGTTGCAAACCTGTTCGGGGCCGGCCTCACGGATCAGGTGGTTCGCGCCGTCGATGACGTGAATCTGACCATCACCAAGGGCGAGGTCGTCGGGCTCGTGGGTGAATCGGGTTGTGGCAAATCCACCCTCGGGCGGGTGATTGCCGGCATTCTCGAGGCGAGCGAAGGCACCGTGAAATATCACGGCAAGGAAGTCAGCAAGATGGTCGGGGCCGAGCGCCGGGCCACGGATCTCGCCATCCAGATGATCTTCCAGGATCCGATGGCCTCGCTCAATCCGCGCATGCGCGTCGTCGACATCATCGGCGAGGCGCCGGTCGTGCATGGCATCATCCGCCGCCGCGAGATCGATGATTACGTGGCGCAAGTCATGCGCAAGGTCGGGCTCGACCCGACCACCCGCATGCGGTATCCGCATCAGTTTTCCGGCGGTCAGCGCGCGCGTATCGGCATTGCCCGGGCGCTCGCGGTCAATCCGAAGATCCTGGTCTGCGACGAATCCACCGCCGCCCTCGACGTCTCGATCCAGGCCCAGGTGCTCAACCTGTTCATGGATCTGCGCCGCGATCTCGATCTGACCTACGTTTTCGTCAGCCACGATCTCGGCGTGGTCGAGCACATCTCCGACCGGGTCGCGGTGATGTATCTCGGGCGGATCGTCGAACTGGCCAAGACCGACTCGATCTTCGAGCTCCCCAACCATCCCTATACGCGGGCGCTGCTCGACGAGGTCCCCCGCCTCGATGCGACGAAGAAGCACTTCACCGCGCTCAAGGGCGAGATCCCCTCGCCGCTGACGCCGCCGCCAGGTTGCCATTTCCACCCGCGCTGCCCCTTCGCCTTCGACCGCTGTCGCCAGGAACGCCCGGCGCTGAAGGATGTCGGCAAGGGCCGGCTTTCGGCCTGCCATCTCAACGAGGAACCCGGCGGCAATCCGCTGATGACGCCGAACCCGCCCAAGGTCGGCTGAAGCGCACGCGCGCCCTCGCCAAGGCCCGGCACCTCGCTTATCCTTGTCGCAGGCGATAGCGGGCAACGGGAGTCATCATGAGCGCGAACGCGCATCCGCAAACCATCGGCGTCCTGCTCGCGGGCGGGCTCGCGCGGCGCATGGGTGGTGGCGACAAGCCCTTGCGCGAGATCGGCGGGCGCAGCATCCTTGCGCGCGTGATCGACCGGATGAAGCCGCAATGCGGCGCGCTGATCCTCAACGCCAATGGCGATCCGCAGCGCTTCGCCTTCACGGAACTCCCGGTCGTGCCCGACGACATCCCCGATTTTGCCGGCCCGCTGGCAGGCATCCTGGCCGCGCTCGATCACGTCGCGGACCATCATCCCGAGATCGCCTGGGTGGCGTCGGTTGCCGCCGATACGCCCTTTCTGCCGCGCGATTACGTGTCGCGGCTGCATGCGGCGCGCGAAGCAGCAAGGGTACCGCTCGCCTGCGCCGAGAGCGACGGGCGCGCGCATCCGGTCAACGGCTTGTGGGAGGTGGCCCTGCGCGCCGATCTGCGCCACGCCCTCGTCGCGGAGGATATGCGCAAGATCGACCGCTGGACGGCGCGCCATGGCGTCGCCCATGCGGCCTGGCCGGTGACGCCGGTGGATCCGTTCTTCAACGCCAACAGCCCCGAGGATCTCGACGAGGCCGAGGCGCTGATCGCCCGTTACGGCGAAATCTGAGCCCCGCCCGCCGGCAGCGGCTGCGCTGCCGCCGTCCGACGCGCCGCCGGAGCGGCATCGCGGGCGATGCGGGCATGCACCACGGCCATGGCCAGAAGCAGCATCGCGAAGACCTGATGCGACAGCCCCGCCCAGAGCGGTACGGCAAGGAGCAAGGTCACGATCCCGAGCACCACCTGCGCCAGCACCAGCCCGGCCGTGATCCGCGCATGGCGCGCATGCACGCTCCCCGGCGCCAGCCGCGCCACGCGCCAGGCATGCCAGAGCGCGTAGGCGGCGAGCAGATAGGCCACCATGCGATGGTTGAACTGGATCGTCGCGACGTTGTCGAAGATGTTGGCGTACCACGGCGAGAGCGGGAACAGCACCGTCATCGACGGAATCAAGACGCCGTCCATCAGCGGCCAGGTATTATAGGTCCAGCCCGCATGCGATCCCGCAACCAGCGCGCCGAGCGCCGTCTGGAAAAGGATCAGGCCGACCAGCCCGTAAGCGCCGAGCGAGACCGCGCGCGGGGCCGGCTCGACCCGCCCGGAGCGCAGGCCCGTCGCGATCCAGACCAGCGCGACGAGGATGATGCTGGCCAGCATCAGATGCGTCATCAGCTTGATCGGCGCCACCGCGATCATGCCCTCTTCCAACCCGGAGGCGACCATGAGCCAGCCGACGAAGGCCTGCATGCCGCCGAGCGCGCCGATGGCGAGCAGCGTCAGCGCGAAGCCGGTGGTGATGCGGCTCCTGAGCCAGAAATAAATCAGCGGCAGGAAGAAGACCACGCCCAGTGCCCGCCCGAGCTGGCGATGCCCCCATTCCCACCAGTAGATCACCTGGAATTCCGCCAGCGACATGCCCTGGTTGAGCAGGCGATACTGGTCGATCTGACGGTAGCGCTCGAATTCGGCCAGCCATGCGGCTTCCGACAAGGGCGGGATCGCGCCGGTGACGGGCGCCCATTCGGTGATCGACAGGCCCGATCCGGTGAGCCGGGTGGCGCCGCCCACGGTCACCATGGCAAGAACGAACCCCACCAGCGTCCAGATCCAGGCGCGCACGGCGCGATCCGGCAAGAAAGCCTGATCACGCATATATCCGCCTGCCGAATCCCCTGCCACCATCTGCCCTTCTCCAAACCCGGGTCCGCCGGCACCGACGCCCTTGATTAGCTGATCACGCGGTACACATAGAGTTTTCGTTGCGAAGCTGCTAGTCACAGCTTCGCCGCACCCGCAAGCGGCTCGATCCGAACAGGCCGGACATATCATTCATGACGCAACGTACCCGCAAACTCGTCGGCACGATCGCCATCATCACCTTCGTCATGCTCTATGGCCCGGTGGCCATGGCGATCGCGGATAGCCGCATCATGGCCGCGCCGCAGGTCGTTCAGGTGATATCCTATGCCGTTCTGGGCCTCGCCTGGATCATCCCGGTCATGCCGGTGATCCGCTGGATGCAGCGCCCCGATCCCGACAATATCTGACCGGCGCCGGCTTCAGCCGCCTTCCGCACCCGCATCAAGGCCTTTGGGCGTGACGAAACGGTCGAGCCGCGCTTCGCGCTGCGAAACGTCGCGCCAGCTCTCGATATCGAAATCGAGCACGGTCAGGCCGGCGGTGGGATATTTCTGGGTCAGACGCGAGAAGGCATAACGGTCGCCGAAGCCGGTGAGCAGCCGGGCGAGTTCCTGTGTGCCGGGATTGTGGCCGACCATCAGAAGCGTGCGCACCGCATCGTCGGTTTCGCGCACGGCCTGCAACAGCAGTTCCGGCGGCGCTTCGTAGATCCGCGGGTCGACCCGTATCGGCGGCTCTTCACCGGCATGTTCGCGAAGCGCCTGCGCCACGAGATCGAAAGTCTCGCGGGTGCGGCTCGCCGGCGAGACGATGGCGAGATCCGGCAGCAGGCCCTCATCGGCGAGATACCGCCCCATACGCGGCGCCGCTTCACGCCCGCGCGGATTGAGCGGGCGTTCGAGATCGTCGAGGCCGGCGGGCCAGTCGGATTTGGCGTGGCGGAGCAGGATCAGGCGTTTCATGGGCAAAGCCTAGCTTAGGCGGATGGCGAACGAAAGCACCTGCCGGGCCGAACTGCGGCAATCGGTATCCGCGACGCCGATCCCGCGCGCCCGTCGCAAACGAAGCGCGCGAGGTCTGATCAATCTGCGCCGGCACAGATGCTCCAGAGGGCGACCGGGCGGAAACTCAT
>PXAW01000152.1 GCA_003567055.1 Hyphomicrobiales bacterium | reverse complement strand
GGCCGCGTCGAAGATGTGGCTGGTGCGCAGGTCGTAGGGGTCGCCCGACAGCAGGCGCGAGTTGATCAGCGCGTTGCGGAGTTCCTCGAGCATGTTGTGGGGGTAGGTGTCGGTGCCGATGCCCACGGGGATGCCCGCGCGGATGTAGCGGCCCACGGTGCGCATCGCGATGCCGCGGCGCTGGAACACGGTGGGGCAGTGGGCGACGGCGGCGCCCGAGGCGCACAGCAGGTCGAAATCCTGCGCCTGCGGCCAGTGCAGCCAGTGGTGATCGTTCAGGAAGATGCCATGCCCGATGATGGCGCCGCACTTCAGCACGCCGAGGCTGTCGAGCCATTCGATGGGGGTCTTGCCGTGGCGGCGGGTGATCTCGTGGAACTCCACCACCGACTGGGCGGCGTGGATCTGGAACTGCACGCGGCGGTCCTGCGCGGCGGCGAAGCTGTCGGCGATGAGGTCGGCGGTGCAGGTGTCGATCTGCGCCGGCGCCACCATGCCGGACATGCGCCCCGAGGGGTGGGCGTTGGCCGCATCCACCAGTTTCAGGGCCTCGTCCATGGCCGCGCGGCCCGCGGCCTCGTCCCATTCGTAGTCGACCACATGGCCGGTCTTGGTGAACCAGCGCGCGGAGCGATACATCGGCGAGACGACGCCGCGCAGCCCGCTTTGCGCGAACAGATCGAGCCAGCCCTCCCAGGCGCCGGACATGTCGACGAGCGTCGTCACCCCCGACATCAGCAGCTCGGAATAAGCCACACCGGCGCTGGCCGGGATGCCCTGCGCATCGGGGCGAAACAGCGGCATGAACTCGTAGAGCGAGGAGCCCCAGAGCTTTGCCGAGCCGAGCTCGTCGTTCCAGCCCTTGTTCATCGGCTCGGAGGCCGGATGCGAATGGATGTCGACGAGGCCGGGCATCACCATCATGCGCGAAGCATCGATGGTCTCGTCGACATCACCGGTGAAGCCGGGGCCGATATGGACGATCCGGTCATCGGTGAAGACGATGTCGCAATCCCGGCGATAGCTGTGGCTATCGGTTGCGGCGTCATAGGCGACGAGGAAGGAGGCGTTCCTGATCAGGGTGGTGCGCGGCATGGGGTGGTCGTCTCCGGATTGCTGGTTTGGAATCTCGGGAAAGCGGGCGGGCTCATCCGGCCGTATCCTCCCGACGGTACACGATCCGCCCGTCGAGGATGGTGATGTCGCAGGCGGCTGCGCGGATCTCTTCCGGCGACACGGTGAAGAGATCGCGGTCGAACACGGCGATATCGGCGAGCCGGCCGGGCAGGAGGCAGCCCTTGATCGCCTCCTCGCGGGAGGCATAGGCGCCGGCATGGGTATAGGCGTGCAGGGCTTCCTCGAGGGAGAGCGCCTGATACGCACCGAGAACGGTGCCGGAAGCGGTCTTGCGGGTGATCATCGCATAGAGATTGGCGAAGGGGTCGATCTCCACCACCGGACAATCCGTCGAGGCGGAGGGCTCCAGCCCGTTCTCGATCCAGGTGCGCATCGGATGCGAGGCGGCGACGCGCTCGGGCTCGGCGAGGGTCAGGTAGAGATCGCCGAACCAGTACATGAAGGCGGGTTGCGGGGCAGGCAGGATGTGCAGATTCTGCATGCGCGCCATCTGGTCGGGCCGCAGCCAGCCGCAATGCTCGATCCGGTGGCGCCGCTGCGGATCGGGCATGGCGGTGAGCGCGGCTTCGTAGGCGTCGAGCACCTGGTCGATCGCCGCATCGCCGATGGCATGGATCGCCATCTGCCAGCCGGCGCGATGGGCGTCACCGACCATCTGCGTGAGCTGATCCGACGGCAGGCAGAGGATGCCCTTGTCGTCCGGTCCGCCACCCAGATAGGGCTTTGTCATCGCCGCCGTGCGCCCGCCGGCGCTGCCGTCGGTGAAGATCTTGACCGGGCCGATCCGCAGCCGCGCATCGCCGCCCCCGGTGCACATCCCCGCTGCCTCCGCCTCGGGCAGGAGATTGCGGGTGACGTCGCCCATCAGACAGGCATAGACGCGCAGCGGCAGCCGGTTCTCGCGATGCGCCTTCTGATAGGCCTGCATTTCGAGCCAGCCGTCGCGGATCCCGACCGCCGCCTCCATGCAGGAGGTGATGCCGTGCGCCAGGAGATCGCGCCCGCCGCGTTCAATGAATCCGGCCAGCGCCTCGATATCCGCACACGGCAGAACCGCCAGAACGGGCTCGCGCGCGGTCTCGGCGAGGAGGCCGGTGAGGCGCCCGTCGCGCTTTTCGATCAGCCCGCCGGGCGGGGAGGGGGTGTTCTCGTCGATGCCCGCACGCGCGAGCGCCATCGTATTCGCCACGGCGAGATGCCCGTCCGTGCGCACGATCCAGACCGGATGATCGGGCAATGCGGCATCGAGCTCGTCGCGTGTGGGATGGCGCCCGGTATCGAGGCGGAAATGATCGTAGCCGCGCCCGATCACCCAATCGCCGGGCGGCGTCTCGCGGGCGCGGGCGCGCAGGGCGCCGAGCAGGGATTCGAGGGTCGGTGCGGCGCGCGGGCGCAGATCGACCTCCTCCATGGCCGCGCCATAGGGCAGGAGATGCATATGCGCGTCGTTGAGGCCCGGCGTGGCGAGGCGTCCGGCGAGATCGATCACCTGGGTGTGCGGGCCGGTCAGCTCCGCGATCTCATGCGCAGTGCCGCTCGCGAGCACCTTGCCGCCCCACAGGGCGATCGCCTCGGCAAAGCCGTGACCGAGGCCGCGCCAGACGCGCCCGTTCGTCAAGACGATATCGGCTGCGATGCGCATGATACCCGCTACTCTCCCTTCGCCGTCAGCCGGTCGTGGATTGCCAGTAACGGCGATCCGGGTGCATCCGGTCAAGCGCGATGACGAAGCCGGCGGGCGGATCGGATGCGAAGAACGGCCCAAACGCGCGTTGGAGAAAATGCACGCAAGCGCCAGCTTGCGGCATTCATGGTTCACATCGCAGCGGCAGCGCACTAGTTAGGGTGCGACAAGAAGGAACAATCATGACCAGCATCATCGCCGTGCGCGGTCTGCGCAAAGCGTATGACAGCGGGTTCGAGGCCCTGAAGGGCGTCGATCTCGATATCGAGGAAGGGGAGATCATCGCATTGCTGGGGCCCAACGGCGCCGGCAAGACGACGCTGATCTCCACCATCTGCGGCATCAGCCGTTCCACCGCCGGCAGCGTCAGCGTCGGTGGCCACGATATCCAGAGCGATTATCGCGCCGCGCGCGCCATGATCGGCCTGGTGCCCCAGGAGATCAGCCTGGAGCCGTTCGAGACCATCGCCAATACGGTGCGCTTCTCGCGCGGCCTGTTCGGGCGCCCGCCCGACGAGGCGCGGATCGATCGCCTGCTCGCGGCACTCAGCCTGTCCGAGAAGAAGAATGCCCGCAACCGCGAGCTTTCCGGCGGCATGAAGCGGCGCGTCATGATCGCCAAGGCGCTCTCGCATGAGCCGCGCGTGCTCTTTCTCGACGAGCCGACGGCGGGTGTCGATGTCGAATTGCGCCGGGAAATGTGGGATGTGGTGAAGGAGCTGCGCCGCGACGGCGTCACCATCATCCTCACCACCCACTATATCGAGGAAGCCGAGGCGATCGCCGACCGTATCGCGGTGATCAATCGCGGCGAGATCCTGCTCGTCGAGAAGACCGGCGACCTGATGGCGCGGATGGGACGCAAGGAGCTCGAGATCATGCTGGAAGCGCCGCTCGACGCGGTGCCTGAGTCCCTGTCGGCGCATGCGCTGACCCTGTCGCCTGACGGGCGCGGGCTCGTCTATGGCTATGACGGGCGGGCGCAGAGCACCGGTGTCGGCGCGCTCATGGCCGATATCCAGGCCGCCGGTCTTCCCATCGCCGATATCCGCACACGGCAAAGCAGCCTCGAAGAGATCTTCGTCGGGCTGGTCAAGGACGAAAACTGATGTCACGGCCCAATCTGCAAGCCATCCGCGCGATCTATCTCTACGAGATGGGCCGCTTCTTCCGCACCATCCTGCAATCCATGCTCGCCCCGGTGATCTCCGCCTCGCTCTATTTCGTGGTGTTCGGCGCCGCCATCGGTGGGCGGATCGACCAGGTCGAGGGCATTGCCTACGGCGCCTTCATCGTGCCCGGCCTGATCATGCTCACGGTGACGACGCAGGCGACCTCGAACGCCTCGATCGGGATATTCTTCCCGAAATTCCTCGGCTCGATCTACGAGGTGCTCTCGGCGCCGGTGAACGCTTTCGAGATCGTCATCGGCTATGTCGGCGCAGCCGCGACCAAGGCCTTCATCGTCGGTCTGATCATTCTGGCCACGGCTTATCTCTTCATCGACCTGTCGATCGCGCGGCCCTTCGCGATGATCCTCTTCCTGCTGCTCACCTGCACGAGTTTCGCACTTCTGGGTTTCATCATCGGGATCTGGGCGGCGAATTTCGAGCAGCTTCAGCTGATCCCGCTTCTGGTGATCACGCCGCTCGTCTTCCTGGGCGGCACGTTCTATTCGACGACGATGCTGCCGCCCTTCTGGCAGGGGCTGACCCTGCTCAATCCCATGCATTACCTGATTTCGGGTTTTCGCTGGTCGTTCTTCGAACAGGCCGATGTGCCCATCGCGCTCAGCCTCTTCGCCATCGCCGTCTTCACCGTGATCTGCCTTGCCGCGATCTGGTGGATCTTCCGCACCGGCTGGCGTCTGCGGTCGTGATGCAGAAAGGGCGGCGCCTCGCGAGACGCCGCCCTTTGGATCTTCATATGCGGTGATGATCGCGCCTTCAGATCAGGCCGTTCTGGCGCGCCATATCGGCGAGATCGGCTTCCGGGCGGGCGCCGAGATGCGAGATGATCTCGGCAG
>PXAW01000160.1 GCA_003567055.1 Hyphomicrobiales bacterium | reverse complement strand
CTTCTCCTGCGATTCTTCTTCGAATTCTATCTTGTGATCTTCGCGATCCATGATCGCCTGAGGGACATCGCCGACAACCGCAAGCTCTGAGACGGCCATTACGGCCGAATGCGCGAAGCGCTGACACCGCGCGGGCCAGGCTCGCGCGGTTTCTTCATCTGATCCGTCTGGTGAACCCTTCCGACCCCGAAGGCATTGGTGTGCGGCATAGCTTACGTAAGGTAAGCATGGCCTGAAACCAATCAAAGGGGCTTCGACATGGGCAATCTGGATTTCGCTTATCTCTTCACGTCGCCTGAAGGGCGCATCGAGCGGCAGCGCTGGTGGATCGGCGTCGGCATCCTGTTCGGTGCCTGGCTCATTCTGAACGCGCTGTTCGGCGTGGACGGGCTGATCCCGTTCATTCTGAGCATTCTCCTGACGATCGCCGGCATCATGCTGCACATCAAGCGCTTTCATGATCGCGACAAATCGGGCTGGTGGGTGCTGATCCTGTTCGTGCCGGTCCTTGGCCAGATCTGGGCCATCGTCGATCTCGGCATTCTGGAAGGCACGCCGGGCGCCAACCGCTTCGGCGCCGATCCGATCGCCGGCAGATAATCATTACCGCGCGCGCCAGATCGCCTTGGCGCGATAGCGCGCGCCAAATTGCCTTGGCGCGACAGCGCGCGCCAAATCGCCTCAGCGCGACAGCGCGCGCATCGCACCGTCGAGACCCTCGACGGTGAGCGGGAACATCCGGCCCTCCATCAGCTGGCGGATGATGCCGATGGAGTGGGTGTAGCCCCAATGCGCTTCCGGCACGGGGTTGAGCCAGGCCGCCTTGTGGAAATGGCCGAGCAGGCGTTCCATCCAAACCTGGCCGGCCTCCTCGTTCCAGTGCTCCACCGAGCCGCCGGCCATGACGATCTCGTAGGGGCTCATCGAGGCGTCGCCGACGAAGACGAGGCGGTAATCCTCGCCATAGGTGCGGATCACGTCGAGGGTCGGCGTGATCTCGGTGCGGCGGCGGCGATTGTCCTTCCACACGCCCTCATAGGGGCAGTTGTGGAAGTAGAAATGCTCGAAATGCTTGAACTCCGCCCGTGCGGCGGAGAAAAGCTCCTCCGCGAGCTCGATATGCCAGTCCATCGAGCCGCCGACATCGAGAAAGAGCAGAACCTTCACCGCGTTGCGCCGCTCGGGCCGCATCTTCACGTCGAGATAGCCCTTCTCCGCCGTGCCGCGGATCGTCCCGTCGAGGTCGAGCTCCTCGGCGGCGCCGGTGCGGGCGAAGCGGCGCAGGCGGCGCAGCGCGACGCGCATGTTGCGGGTGCCGAGCTCGCGGCTGTCGTCGAGATCGCGGAACTCGCGCTTGTCCCAGACCTTCACCGCGCGGAAATTGCGGTTGCCGTCCTGGCCGATGCGGATGCCTTCCGGGTTGTAGCCATAGGCGCCGTAGGGGGAGGTGCCGGCGGTGCCGATCCATTTCGAGCCGCCCTGGTGGCGCTTCTTCTGCTCCTCCAGCCGCTGCTTGAGCGTTTCGAACAGCTTGTCCCAGCCCATCGCCTCGATCTCGCGCCGCTCCTCCTCGCTGAGATGCTTCTCGGCGAGCTTGCGCAGCCATTCTTCCGGGATGCCCTGCGCCTCGAGCGCCTCGCTCATCAGTTCGAGCCCCTCGAAACAGGATGCGAAGGCGCGGTCGAACCGGTCGAGATGGCGCTCGTCCTTCACCAGAACGGCGCGGGCGAGAAAATAGAAATCCTCGACGCGTTTCTCGGCGAGATCATGCGACATGGCCTCGATCAGGGCGAGATGCTCCCTGAGGGAGACGGGGACACCGGCGGCGCGCAGGGTGTGGAAGAGGTTGAGCAGCATTCCGCAAGGATCACCGAGTGCGCAGCCGCGCGCAAGGGGCAGGGCTGCCAAATCCCTGCGGAAACAATCGAAACGCGGCGTGCGATGCTGCGGATGAGAGCATCGCGACAGCAGCACGTTGACGCTTCGTTAACCAAGACGCGCTCTGATGATGACACTTATGGCAGGCGGGGAAGCCTCCGTCTGTCGCCCGTGGAATCCGTTGACGCCCAAAAGAGCCCATGGTATCCCAAATCATCCCGTTCACGGCGCCGAGAGCGACACGTAACGGTCGCGGTCATCAGAACCGTGATCGCGCGTGCCTGCACATTTGCGCGAGCGGCGGGGTGGCGCGCCGCGCGGACATCCTCGTCCGGCGGTCGATCCATGGGGGCTATGGCACTGACGATGAACCGCTTCGTGTCCAATTTTACCAACCGATTGGACTCGAAGGGTCGCGTATCGATACCCGCGACCTTTCGCGCCGTGCTCGCGCGCGATGGTTTCGAGGGGCTCTACGTTCATCCGGCGCTGGATGCACCGGCGCTCGATGCCGGGGGCAACGCGCTTCTGGGCGCGATCGATGCGCTGCTGTCGGGGCTGTCGCCCTATTCGGACGAACACGATCAGCTCTCCACCGCCCTGTTCGGCACCAGCGAAATCCTCAAGGTCGATTCGGAGGGCCGTGTGATTCTCACGGATATGGTCAAGGACCATGCCGGGATCGGCGATCACGTGACCTTCGTGGGGCTTGGCCGGAAATTCCAGATCTGGGAACCGGAGCGTTTCCGGGCGCATCTGGATACGGCGCGCGCGAAGGTGCGTGCCCTCAAACGCGGCATCGGCGCCCCGATTGCGGGCGCGGCGGTCGCGCAGGCAGCTTCGCCGGAGGCGCGGGAATCATGAGTGGTCGCGGTGAAGGAGACAATCCTGCCGCTGGCGGACCGGCCCCTCATGTTCCCGTGCTTCTGGACGAGGTGCTGACGGCGCTGAAAGCCTCGCAAGGCGGCGTCTTCCTCGACGGGACCTTCGGCGCCGGCGGCTATGCCCGCGCCATTCTCGATGCGCATCCCGAAAACCGTGTCATCGCCGTTGACCGCGACCCGTCCGCCATCGCGGCTGGGCAGGAGATGGTCGCAGCCTATGGCGGGCGGCTGCAACTGGTCGAGGGGCGGTTCGGCGAATGCGCGCGCATTGCGCGCGATGCCGGAATTGCCGGCGGCATCGACGGGGTGGTTCTCGATGTCGGCGTCTCCTCGATGCAGCTCGACCAGGCTGCGCGCGGCTTCTCCTTCCGGCTCGACGGCCCCCTCGACATGCGCATGGCGGGGCAGGGCGAGAGCGCGGCTGATCTCGTCAACGACGCCGATGAATCGCTTCTGGCCGATATCGTCTATCATTACGGCGAAGAGCGCCGCGCCCGTGCCATCGCCCGCGCCATCATCGAGCGCCGGCGCCGCGCGCCTTTCGAGACCACCCGCGATCTCGCCGAGCTCGTCTCCGGCCTCGTACGCGCCGAGCCGAACGGCCCGCATCCCGCGACCCGGACCTTCCAGGCCCTGCGTATCGCGGTGAACGACGAACTCGGCGAACTCGCCCGGGCGCTGCACGGCGCCGAGGAGATACTCGCGCCCGGCGGGCGGCTCGTCGTCGTGACCTTCCATTCGCTGGAGGACCGTATCGTCAAGCAATATCTGGCGCAGCGCGCCGGACGCGGCGGCGGCTTCTCGCGGCATGTTCCCGTGGCCGGCCCCGGCCCGCAGCCGAGCTTCCGGCTGGTGACCAAGGGCCCGGTCAAGCCCGGCGCGGCGGAGAACGCGGTCAATCCGCGTGCACGTTCGGCCAAATTGCGCGCGGGCGAGCGGCTCGATGCGCCGGCCCAGCCGGAATCGGATGCGATCACCACCCTTGCCAGCCTGCCGCGTACGGCGCGAGAAAAGGGGCGTCGATGATCCGTCTGAGCCATATCGTGGCGATTGCGGCGCTGATCGGCTCGGCCGGTTACGCCTATTCGATCAAATATGAATCGATCGTCCAGGCCGAGCAGCTCGCGCGCCTTCAGGCTGAGATGGATCGCGAGCGTGCGGCCATCGCGGTCCTGCGCGCGGAATGGACCCTGCTCAACCGGCCCGACCGGGTGCAGGCCCTGGCCGACCGCCATCTCGACGATATCGTCGAGATGGATCCGCGCCGGATCACCCGCTTCTCGGATCTGCCCGCGCGCGGTGAGCGCGATGACGGGATCGCCCGCAAGCTGGAAGCGCTCGGGCTCGGTGCGCCGACGGCGACGCCCGGCCAGACGGCGCGCCCGGCGGCCTCCACTCCCACCACCACCGGTTCGACGAGGTGATGCCCCGTGTCCAGTCCCGATCGTGACCAGACCGAATCCGAGGCGCTTGCCGGCGACGAGTCGCCGCGCGGCCTGATCGGCGGTCTCATTGCAGGATTGCGCGAGTTGTTTCGCCTGCGCGGCGACAAGGGGCGCGCGCGGATCGGTCTCGCGGCTTTCGCTTTCACCATCCTTTTCGCAGCGCTTGCCGGCCGGCTGGTCCAGCTCGGGATTCCGACCGGGGGCGAGGAGACGATGCGGCGCGCATCCGCTTCGTCGCTCGGCACGGCGCGCCCCGATATCATCGATCGCAACGGTGAGATTCTGGCCACTGACGTGATGAGCTATTCGGTCTTTGCCGAGCCGCGCAACATCATCGATCCCGACGAGGCCACCGAACTTCTCACCGCCGTCTTCCCCGATCTCGATGCGCGGCGTCTGCGCGACCGGCTCAGCACCGATCGCGGCTTCATCTATGTGAAGCGCGAGATCTCGCCGCGCCAGCGTGCGGAGGTGCACCGCCTCGGCATTCCCGGCGTCGGCTTCCTGCCCGAGCATAAACGCGTCTATCCCAACGGTTTCGCGGCGGCGCATGTGCTGGGTTATGCCAATGTCGACAATGAAGGCATTGCCGGCATCGAGAAATGGATCGACGCTCAGGGCCTGCAGGATCTCGAAGGTGTCGGCCTCTTGAAGAGCGCG
>PXAW01000165.1 GCA_003567055.1 Hyphomicrobiales bacterium | reverse complement strand
GCTTGCGCGCGGGAACTTCGCGCGGATCCTTCTCGCGGAGCCATTCGAACCAGTGCGGCCACCAGGTCCCCGGATGCTCGGTCGCGCCGGCGATCCAGTCTTCCAGCGTGCCGACGGGCGGGCCGTTGGTCCAGTGCTGGTATTTCGGCTTGGTCGGCGGGTTGACCACGCCGGCGATATGGCCGGACCCCGCGAGCACGTATTCGACCGGGCCGCCAAAGCTGGCCGAGCCGAGAAAGACCGACTTTGCCGGAGCGATATGATCCTCGCGCGTTGCAAGATTGTAGATCGGGATCTTCACTTTCGACAGGTCGAGCCGCACACCGTCGAGCTCGGCGCGACCCTGCGAGAGGTTGTTCTCGAGGTAGCAGTTGCGCAGATAATACGAGTGGTTCGCCGCCGGCATGCGGGTGGAATCGGAGTTCCAGTAGAGCAGGTCGAAGGCGAAGGGATCCTTGCCGCGCAGGTAGTTGTTGACCATGTAGGGCCAGATCAGGTCGTTGGGGCGCAGCATGTTGAAGGCCGAGGCCATGCGCCCGCCATCGAGATAGCCGCGGGCTTCCATATTCTGTTCGATGGTGCGGATCTGGTCCTCGCAGGCGAAGATCTTGAGGTCGCCCGCATGGGTGAAATCAACCTGCGTGGTGAACAATGTCGCCGAGGCGATACGGTCGTCACCCTTGGCGGCCATATAGGCCAGCGCCACCGAGAGCAGCGTTCCGCCGACGCAATAGCCGATCGCCGAGACCTGCCGCTCGCCGGTGATCGTCTCCACCTGCTCCAGCGCTGCGAAAATGCCTTCGCGCATGTAATCGGCGAAGCCCTTGTCGCGATGGCGCTCGTCCGGATTGACCCAGGAGATGCAGAACACGGTCAGCCCCTGCGCGACCGCCCAGCGGATGAAGCTCTTGTCCGGGTTGAGATCGAGGATGTAGTACTTGTTGATCCAGGGCGGCACGATCAGGAGCGGGCGTGCGAGCACCTTCTCCGTCGTGGGCGCATACTGGATCAGCTCGATCAGATCATTGCGAAACACCACCTTGCCCGGCGTGTTGGCCATGTTCTCGCCGACCTTGAACTTGCTCGCATCGGTCTGGCGGATCTTGAGCTCGCCGTGCCCGGCCTCGATATCCTCCGCCAGCATCTTCATGCCACGCGCCAGATTGGCGCCGCTTTCCTCGAAGGTCTCGCGGATGACTTCAGGATTGGTGGTAAGGAAATTCGACGGCGACAGCGCGCTCGACATCTGCTTGATGTAGAAGCGTGCTTTCTGCCGGGTCGGCTCATCGATATCCTCGGCTTCCTCGACCATCTGCTCGGCCCATCGGGAGGTGGCGAGATAGGCCTGTTTGAGGAAGTCGAAATAGGCGTTGCTCGACCATTCCTCGTCGGAGAACCGGCTGTCCCTGGGCTCGGGCGAGACCGCGGGGTCCACCTCCTCGCCCTGCATGCGACGCAGCGACTTGCCCCAGATATCCATGAAGGAGAGGCCGAGCCGGCTCTGGGCTTCGATGGCCTTCTGCGGATCGACGAGCCACTTTTCGGTGACCTGGACCAGAGTCTTGACCATGTCGCTCATCTCGTCCGAAGCACCGACATGCCCGCGACGCTCTTCCAGCGGCTTCAACAAGGCGGCGGTGGCCTTGCCGGCCTCCTCGTAGAATTCTGCCATGTTGCGCGAGAGCGCTTCCATGTCCGGCGCGGGTGCCGCTTGCGGCGCCTCCGCTTTCGTCCCGGATTTCGATTCGCCGCTCGCTTGCGATTCCCGCTTCGACATGCCGGCCATCGCTGTTTTCCCGATGGTGCGCTTGCCCGTCTTGTCGTTGGCCACTATTCCTCTCCCCCTGGAGAACGTCGCTGCCATTCCCCATTTCAGCAACGCCGTTCTTTCGACATCTTATCCCCGCAGCTATGCTGCCCGCTAGACCGGATGAAGGCGTATTTTCCGGTTACGACGAAGGATGCAGGTTCCCATGCCTTTCATGCCGCCCCCGGTCTTTGATCGCATGAGCCTCGGACGAGGAATTCTCGCCCTGGCCGCCCTCGGCATGCTCGCCGGTTGTGCCGGAGATTTGAACCCCGTGCGTGACGTTTTCGTGGCGACGGGTGTCGGCGAGGGGCGACGCGACGCGCCGCAATTCATCGAGGAGACCCGCTCCGGCGAGCTGCGCTACGTGCCCATCGGCCTCGTTCCCCCCGAGCGCGCAACAGATCCGAAGACGCAGGAAGAGCGCGACGAGATGGAAGACGAGTTGCGACGTATCGCCGATCGCAACGAGCAGCGTGCGTTGCAGACGCGGCGGATGACGCTTCTGCCCGACCCCGAACCCGTCATCGTCACGCCCGCGCCCGACCTCAGCCCCACCCCGGAGCCCGCGCGCCCGCAATAGGGCCGCAAGTGCATGACCACGCATATGCGCCAAATTGCCGATGCGAAATGCCGGCGAAGCTGTTATTGAAGCGCGGCGTGCCGATCTGCCCATGTGCGATTCGGATTTCGCCCAGCCGTTACCGAATGGATCCGACCATGAGCGAATTCTACCGCACCCAGCGCCTGCCACCCTACGTCTTCGAACCGGTGAACCGGATCAAGGCCAAGGCGCGCGCCGAAGGCGTGGACATCATCGATCTCGGCATGGGCAATCCGGATCTCGCCGCCCCGGCGCATGTCGTCGCCAAGCTCGCCGAGACCGCCGGCAAGCCGCGCACGGATCGCTATTCCGCCTCCAAGGGCATCCCCGGCCTGCGCAAGGCCCAGGCCGGCTATTATGCCCGGCGCTTCGGCGTGAAGCTCGACCCGGAGACGCAGGTCGTCACCACGCTCGGCTCGAAGGAGGGCTTTGCCAACATGGCGCAGGCCATCACCGCGCCGGGCGACGTGGTGCTGGTGCCCAATCCGAGCTACCCCTTGCACAATTTCGGCTTCCTGATGGCCGGTGGCGTGGTGCGTAACGTCCCGGCGGAGCCCTCGCCGGAATTCTTCCATGCGGTCGAGCGCGCCATGCGGCTGAGCGTGCCCAAGCCGATCGCACTCGTCGTCTGCTATCCGGCCAATCCCACGGCCTGCACCGCATCGCTCGATTTCTACCGTGATCTCGTCGCCTTCGCGAAGAAGCACGAACTGATCCTGCTCTCCGATCTCGCCTATGCCGAGGTGTATTTCGACGACAACCCGCCGCCATCGGTCTTGCAGGTGCCCGGCGCCATGGATGTCGCGGTGGAATTCACCTCGCTGTCGAAGACCTATTCCATGGCCGGCTGGCGGATGGGTTTCGCGGTGGGCAACGAGCGCCTGCTCTCGGCACTGGCGCGGGTGAAATCCTATCTCGATTACGGCGCCTTCACGCCCGTTCAGGTCGCGGCGGCTGCGGCGCTGAACGGGCCCGACGATTGCATCGAGGAGATGCGCACGATCTATCGCAAGCGCCGCGACGCGCTGGTCGAATCCTTCGGCAAGGCCGGTTGGAAGATCGAACCGCCGAGCGCGTCGATGTTCTGCTGGACGCCCATCCCCGAGCGGTTCCGGCATCTGGGAAGCCTGGAATTCGCCAAGCTGCTGGTCGAGAAGGCCGGCGTCGCGGTGGCGCCGGGGATCGGTTTCGGCGAGCATGGCGACGAATATGTGCGCATCGCGCTGGTCGAGAACGAGCAGCGCATCCGCCAGGCCGCGCGCAGTATCCGCCGCTTCTTCGAGGATCGCGACAAGGCGCTCGACAACATCGCCCCGCAATCCGCGCCGACCAGCGCCGCCTCAGCGTAGATCGGGAAACTTGCGCCGACAGGCTTCGCCGGCAATTCCGGCCCAGGCGAAGCCGAGTGCCCAGCCGGCCAGGACGTCGCTGGGCCAGTGCACGCCGAGATGGATTCGGCTCAGGCCGATCAGCACGACGATGAGCGCGGCGCTCGCGGCGATGAAACGCGCCGTCGCGAGCTTGTCCTGCGCCGCGATCAGATCCCGCGCGACGATCGTGACGAGGGCTGCGGAAACCATCGCATGCGCGCTGGGGAAGCTGTTGGTGAACACCTGCGTCGCGGGTTCGAACAGGTCCGGGCGCGGGCGCGCGATCAGGGCCTTCAGCGCCGCGTTCACGGCAATGGCGCCGAACAGCACGATGCCCACGCGCAGGGCCCGGCCCCGCGCATCCCGCAGCCAATGGGTGGCGATGACGAGCAGGCCGGTGCCGACCAGCACCGTCATGCTGCCCAGAGCCGAGACGTCCCGCACCATCGCGTTGAACCAGTCCGGGCCGAGCGGCGCGCCGAGCGGGTCGCGCAGCAACAGGGGCAGGGACCGGTCGAATGTCATCAGAAACGGCTGGAGCCCCGGCAGGGACAGCGCCGTAACAAGCAGCAGGAACAGGGCGAAGGCCGCCAGAATTGTCCGCATCCGGTTTCACCACGATGCGCGAGGCGCGGCCTCACGCTATGTTACGAATTGTATCAGGCGCCTTGGAACCGCCGGGATTTGGAGACGTTATTGCGTCGGGGGATGGTTAACGAAAGGTTGATAGAGGACGCCATGCCGATATTGGTTCAAACGCCCGAAGTCACCGAAACCGATCAGGCCGTGTTGCGCTCAGTTCTCGGCCCGGCCCGCCATGTCCCACGCTCTGCCGAGGCGATGCGCGCTGCGGCACAAAGGCTCGCGCAGGCTTCCCCATCCGCACCCGCATCGTGTGCACCCGTATCGCCTGACCCGGATGCCGGGAGGCCGATGCGCAGGCGGCAGGGTGGATCCGATGCTGCGGCGAGCGAGCATCAGGATCGGTTCTGTCGCTACCCCGGCTGAACGGTTTCCGGTTCATTCCAGCGTTTCGATATAGGCGATCAGTGCACGGATCTCGTTATGGGTGAGCTGGAGATCCGGCATCGGCGGGTG
>PXAW01000258.1 GCA_003567055.1 Hyphomicrobiales bacterium | reverse complement strand
CCGGATGCGCCGATGCGCGCGCCGGACGGCACAGCCTGCTGGCTGCTGGAAGCAATCGACGGCGCCTGCACCCTCCTCCACATGCCCGGCGAGGACATCCCCGTGCCGCAGCATGCGCAAGCGCGCACGCTGGTGATCGGGCGCGATCTGATCGATGCCGACGCCACCTTCACCCGGCGCTACGACGCCACCCCCGGCGCCACCTGGCTGATCCGCCCCGACCAGCACCTCGCCGCCCGCTGGCGCAGGGCAACGGATGATGCGGTGGCGCGGGCGATTGAGCGGGTATACGCGCGTGGCGAGGCATGACGATCGCGCACAGCCAGAAAACGATTCCGGCTTCGGGCATCATGATGCGATGAAGGGCCGTAATCGGTGAGGCGATCCGCCCAGCCCCGACATGGGCGAGGATCCGCCTGCTCAGCCATATGATTCAAGGATTTGGCTGGATCGCGCGCCTACGTTGCCCGGCAATGCAATCCGCCATCCACACAAAGCTCGATACCGGTGATGTAGCGCGCCTCATCCGAGGCGAGAAAGACCGAGGCCCACGCGACATCCCAGGCGTCACCCTGCCTTTGCATTGGAGGAATAGCGGCGCGTTTGGCACGCATTTCTTCGACGTCTTGATAATAGCCGCTGATTTGCTTGTAAATATGCGGCGTATCCATGATCCCGGGCATGATTGTATTGGCGCGGATGCCCCTTGCAGCATATTCTATCGCAATGCTCTTGGTGAAATTGTTTACTGCCGCCTTCGACGCATAGTATGATGCGTAGTTGTATCCGGTGTTTCGAATTGCAGCAAGCGAAGAGATATTGACTATCGCACCATTACCTTGCGCTTCCATCAGCGGAATGACTGCTTTGCAAGCCAGGAATACGCCTTTGGCATTGATTGCCATGACACGATCCCAGCTCTCCTCCGTGGTTTCCGCCGCGCCGCCCGGCTCGTTGATGCCAACGTTGTTGTGAAGGATATCTATCCGACCAAACTCCGCCCGGCTGCGCGCGACCACGTCCTCGATCTGTCTGGCGTCGATCACGTTCGCGCAGAGTGCAATCGCGGTATGCCCCTCGCTTCTGATGATGGCTGCCGTCTCTTCCGCCGCAGCAGCATCGAGATCGACACAGGCGACGACGGCGCCTTCACGCGCATATGCCACCGCTGCGGCCTTGCCGTTACCCCAGCCCTCGCCGATGGAGCCCGCGCCGAATACCAGCGCTACCTTGTTCTCGAGACGGTCGGCCATGCATTGCTCCCGGTTCAGTTCAGCAGAAGGTTCGGCAACCACAAAGTGATCCCGGGAAAGAGGGAGAGAACCAGCAGGAAACCGATCCCCAGCACGACGAAGGGTATGATGTCCCTGACGCTCTTTTCCAGCGGAAGGCCGCCGATCTTGCAGGCGACGGCGAGACACAGCCCGATCGGTGGCGTGATCAGGCCGAGGCAGAGATTGACCACCACGACAATCCCCAGATGGATCGGATCGACCCCAAGCGCAACGCCGGCCGGGTGCAGGATCGGCACGAGCATGACGATGGCCGCGTTCGCTTCCAGGAACGTACCGATGAAGAGGAGCAATACGTTCAACAGCAGCAGGAAGAGGATCGGGTTGTCGGCGATCATGGTGATGAAACCGACAGCCGCTCGTGGTGCATCAGCGTAGGCAAGCTGCCAGGCAAAGAGTTGCGCCGCGCCGACGATGATCATGATGACGCCGGTGAGATGAACCGTCTCGCGCAAAGCGGCCATGAAGCCGGCGAATGTCAGTTCGCGATAGACGAATATCCCGACGAGCAGCGCGTAGAAAACCGCGATCGCGGATGTTTCCGTTACGGTAAAAACCCCGCCCACGATCCCGAGCAGGATCAGGATCGGCATGGCGAGCGCGGGAATTGCGCGGCGGAAGGCAACGAACAATTCCGATATCGACGCAGTAGGCTGCACCGGGTAATTGCGCCGCCGTGCAATGACATACACGGTCGTGAGGATGATCAGGCTCAGCAGCATGCCGGGAATGAGACCCGCAACGAAAAGCCGGATAATCGACTGCTCGGAGACGACACCGTAAACGATCAGGACGATAGAAGGCGGGATGATCGGGGCGACGACCGAAGAGGCAGCGGTTGTTGCGACGGAAAAACTGCGGCTGTAGCCATCCCGGATCATCGCGGGAATGAAGATACGCCCCAGCATGCTGGTATCGGCAACAGCAGAGCCCGAGATGCCGGAAAAGAAGATGGAGGCCGTGACGTTGCTTATGGCCAGCCCGCCGGTAAAGCGCCCGACGAGCGCGTTGGCGAAGTCGATCAACCGGTGCGTAATGCCGCCCCGCGACATCAACGAGCCGGCGAGCAGGAAGAACGGGATCGCCAACAGCGTGAAACTGTTCATCCCGGAATGGAAACGCTGGGCAACGATGACAGGGTTGATCGTACCATCCAGCCAGATCACGGCAAACGACGCTGCGACGATGGCAAAGCCGAGCGGGACCCCGATCACGATCAGGAGGACGATGAGGCCGCCGAGAAGCAGAATGGTCAAGTGTCTTCTCCGCGCAATTGCCCGATACGGTGGAGAACGAGCAGCAGGGCGATCATTGCGGCACCGACCGGGATCGCGAGGAAGGGCCAGTACATGGAAATCTCGAGCGCCGGCGATGCGCGCCTCGCGCCGATCAGCGCGAAGCCGTAGCCGTACCAGGCCAGTGCCCCGGCCGTCGTGATGATGATGACGTCGCGCAGCCAGCGGACCGCCTCACGAAAGCGCGGCGGAAGCGATTCGGCGACGACGGTTACCGCAATATGCCCCTCACTGCGGATGACTGCGGCACTTCCCAGCATGGTGATCCATGCCATCAGAAAGCGCGCGACTTCCTCAGTCCAACTCGGCGAGTGGTTGAGCACGTAGCGACCGAACACCTGGTAGGTGATGCTCGCAACCATGACGACCAAGGCCACGAGCAGGACGGCATCGAGAACACGCTCGATAGCGATAGCGATCTTCGCAGACACGATCCGCCCTTTCACCCGTGGCCTCGGATGTGACCGTTATTCGACGGCTTCGAAACGCGCGACCCATTCGGCGAGATCCGGGAACTCTTCCCGGATTGGCACGAGCGCCTCGCGGAACGGCTCGAGATCAGGGGAAACCAGCGTGACGCCTTCGGCCTCGAGCAGGTCGCGATATTCGTTTTCGCGCTCGATCATCTGGTCGGTGCCCCAGAGCATCGCGTTGCGCCCTTCCTCGATCAGGATCTCCTGAAGCGCAGGCGAAAACGAGTCGAACCGGGCCTTGTCGAAGATGAAGGTCATTGCACCGATCACGTGATCGGTATCCATCACGTGAGACTGGACCTCATAGAACCGGAACGAGTGGATGAATTCCAGCGGGTTCTCCTGGCCATCGATGACCCCCTGCTGCAGCGCCGTAAAGATTTCGGTGGCCGCCATCGGGACCGCGCTGGCGCCGAGCAACTCCCAGGTACGCGTGTACATGCGCAGAGGCGGCACGCGCAGCCTCACACCGGCAAGATCTTCGACGGTTTCCACCGCACGGTTGGCCGAGAGCTTGCGCGCGCCCCGGTACCCGGCACCGACGATCTTGAAGCCCGTGCGCTCTGCAACCTCATCGGAGAATGCCTCGCCGACCGGGCCGTAATAGACGGCGCGGAAATGGTCGAGATCGCGGATGAGATAAGGGAAAGCCTCGACGCCCGGCAGCGGATCATACCTGTCCAGCGTACCGATCGACTCGAGCACGACGTCGTTGGTGCCGATCTGCAAGGCCTCGATCGCCTCTTCCCAGCTTCCTGTCGTGCCACCTGCAGCGATAGAAACCGTGACTTTGCCCTCGGTTCGCTCCGTGATGGCGGCAGCGAAGCGCTCAGTCGTCTGGTTCCAGATGTTGCCCTCTGGATAGACATGGGCAAACTGGAGCCGCTTTTCCGTGATTTCCGCAGAGGCAGCCGACGAGAATGCAATAAGCGACAAGCACGCTGTAGTTGCAAGCATTGCTGTGAGGGTGCTTTTCATGATGTTGTTCCTCCCTATAATTAGAATTTATTCTTCAGTTAAAGCGTATCGTTCCAGCGAATGAAGCGTCAAGGTGTGCGGGTTTGTGTTTGGCTGATTTATTAGACAATCTCGAATGTGGAGAATTGAGCCATTATTGACGGATCGTAAATTGACACGGGGATTGCCGTCAGCGATCGCCATCCGTTCAGGTCAGCCGCCTTGGGCAAAGCGCAAGGGCGCCGATTCCCCCTCCATTCTCTCGGTTCAGCCTTTTGAACCCCATGCTGCCGCCGCAGGATTTGGGGCGATCGACGCCGCGCCCTCGCGGATGCGTCGGCACTCGGTTGGGTGCATGTTTTCCGCTGCGGCCTGCCATCCTTCAGCTACTGACCAATCGGCGACTTGCTTAAATACACAAAATACTTGGAATTACGCCCGCGATAATTCCAGTTTGTAATGGATTTAATATTCGAAATTTTGGCTGAAAGTGCTTGTCTGAAATTTTCGTTTCAAATAGTAGAGTATCTGCCCGATCTGGAACACCAAGAGGCGCAACTATACTGCGTCAGATGAGAAATGTTCTAAATTGGAATATACGGAATCGCGACGCATTGTATTTCAATGCGTTCTCCAACTGTATTTCTTGTGCTTCTGTCGCGCGGATTTCATCGGCTCGGCAGTTTGTTCAAGAGCCACCGCAATCGTGGGAGTATTCAATGCTCAATCGTCGCACGCTTCTGGGGACCGCCCTCGCCGCGCCCTTCCTTTCCCTGGTGCCGCGCCAGGCTCGCGCTTCGCAATGGCCGGCGGCCGGCCCGATCCGGCTCGTCGTCGCCCAGGGCGGCGGCGGCAATGCCGATGTCGTGGCGCGTATTCTCGTGGAAGCGCTGG
>PXAW01000202.1 GCA_003567055.1 Hyphomicrobiales bacterium | reverse complement strand
GTCACCTCCATCGCCTGGGCCAATCCGCTCGTGGCGATGCTGCTGGCGGCGCTGTTTCTGGGCGATCGCATCTCCGGGCGGCGCTGGCTCTATGCCGTGATCGGATTTCTCGGTGTCCTCGTCATGATGCAGCCATCCGGCGAGGCTTTCGGCTGGGCCGGCCTGTTCGCGCTCGGCGCAGCGCTGCTGATCGGTGCGGAAGTGGCCACGATCCGGGCTCTGGCGCAGCGCGATTCCGCCCTCACGGTGCTCGCCATTGCCAATGCGGGAGGCTGCCTCGCGGCCTTCTTCATAGCGGCGCCGGTTCTCGTCATGCCCGATCCATGGAGCCTCGCGGCGATGGCGGGTACGGGATGCGCCATGGTGATCGGGCAGATGATCTTCATGGCCGCGCTGAAGTTGCGCGAGACCAGCTTCGTGGCGCCGTTCTACTACACCACCCTGCTGTTTGCCTTCATCTACGGGATGATCTTCTTCGGCGAGATGCCGCAATGGTATGTCTATCTCGGCGCGGGCGCGATCATCTTCAGCGGCATCGCCATCACGCTCCAGGGTGCGCGCGAGGCGCGTCTGAGGGCGGGGCAGGGGAGCTGATGCCGCGCCCTCGGTCCGGGCTGCAAGGCATTTTCCTTGAATTCCGCAGGACAATGGCGCAGAGATGCCGGATCGGTTGCCGGGCCCCTCTGGCGAGTGCCTTGCGCATTCGTGATGTCGGAGCCGATGCGCTCGTTTCTTCAGGCGACATCCGGTCCGCGACATGCTCGATTTTCTCTTCCTCCCCTGGCTGGCCAAGCCCTTGTGGATGTGGCTTGCCTTCATCAGCCTCGTTCTGGTGCTGCTCGCCTTCGATCTCGGCGTTCTGCATCGCAAGAATCGTGAACTCGGGCTGGCCGAGAGCCTGTGGCTTTCCGTGTTCTACGTGGCCGTCGCAATATCCTATGGCGGTGCCATCTGGTGGGCCTATGGGCGCGGCCTGATCACCACGACCGACGGCACGCATGCCGGGATGACCTTCTTCACCGGGTATTTTCTGGAGAAGATGCTCTCCATCGACAATGTCTTCGTGATCTCGCTGATCTTCGGGTATTTCGCCATCCCTCGCAAATACCAGTACCGGGCCCTGCTCTGGGGCATTCTCGCGGTGATCGTGCTGCGCGGCCTGATGATCGGCTTCGGCGCGGCACTGGTGCAGCGCCATGACTGGGTGTTGTTGCTCTTCGGCGCCTTCCTCGTCTTCACCGGCCTGCGCATGCTCTTCGCTGAGGAGCGCGAACCGGATATCGCCCGCAACCCCGTCGTCAGGTTCATGAAGCGCTACATGCACGTCTCGGACCGCCTCTACGGGGACCGGTTCTTCGTGCGGGAAAAGGACATACGGACCGGGCGGATGGTGATCGTCGCGACGCCGCTGTTTCTGGCGCTCGCGGTGATCAATGTGGCGGATCTGATCTTCGCCGTCGATTCCGTGCCGGCGATCTTCGCCATCACCACCGACACCTATATCGTCTATACAGCCAATATCATGGCGATCCTCGGTTTGCGGGCTCTGTATTTCGCCCTCGCAGCGATGGTACACCGCTTCCACTATCTGCAATACGCCCTGGCGCTGGTGCTGGTCTTCATCGGTGCAAAGGTGTTCTGGACACATGTTTTCGGCAAGGTCGATCCGGCGATCTCGCTCGGCGTGACGCTCGCCATCGTCGCGGGTGGTGTGCTGTTCTCCATCTGGCGTACGGCGCGCATGGATCACCCTTCGCATTGAGAGGGCCGGTTTTCCGGTACTGGCACCGGAACAGGTCACAAGCCCGTGTCTCGACGTAATGGATGCAAGCGTTTATGCGAATCCCTTGTCGCCGCCGCAATCTTGCGGCCCGGAAATTGAAGCGAGGTGATCGATGGCCGACATTCAGGCGACAGACGCAAAGACCGCGACAGCGCAGCCGCGCGTTCCCGAAGGGCAGGGCGCCCCACCCAGGCGCGAGATCCGGACCGATCTGTGCGTCATCGGCGCCGGGTCGGGCGGGCTCTCCGTCGCGGCGATCGCAGCCTCGTTCGGCGTGCCGGTGGTGCTGATCGAGCGCGGCGCGATGGGCGGTGATTGCCTCAATGCCGGTTGCGTCCCGTCGAAATCGCTGATCGCAGCCGGCGAGCGCGCCCATGCCATGCGCGAGGCCGCCGCTTTCGGCATCACGGCGCAGGAGCCGCAGGTCGACTACACCGCCCTGCGCGATCATATCCGCGAGGTCATTGCCGGGATCGCCCCCACCGATTCGCAGGAGCGTTTCGAAGCGATGGGTGTCACCGTCCTGCGCGAATCGGCCCGTTTCACCGGGCGCGACACGGTGGAGGCCGGCAATGCCGTGATCCGGGCGCGCCGCTTCGTCATCGCGACCGGCGCCCGCCCCGCGATCCCGCCGATTCCGGGGCTCGCCGAGACGCCATATCATACCAACGAGACGATCTTCGATCTCACCGAGCGGCCGGGCCATCTCATCGTCATCGGCGGCGGGCCGATCGGGCTCGAACTCGCCCAGGCCCATGCCCGGCTGGGCGCCCGGGTGAGCGTGGTCGAGGCGCAGGACATCCTCGCGCGCGAGGATCGCGAACTCGCGGAAGTGGTGGAGGCCCAATTGCGCCGCGAGGGGGTCGGCTTTCATCCGAATGCGAAAGTCACCGCGATCTCGGGCGAGGACGGTGCGGTGCGCATCACGCTTGCGGGGGATGGTGATGGCGGCGAACGCGTGCTGGAGGGCAGCCATCTCCTCGTCGCCACCGGGCGCAAGCCCGTGCTCGACGATCTCGGCCTAGACGAGGCCGGCATCCGGCACGATCCATCCGGCATCAGCGTCGACCACGGTCTGCGCACATCGAACCGGCGGGTCTACGCGATCGGCGATTGCGCCGGCGGCGCCACGGGCGGCTATCGCTTCACCCATGCGGCGAACCAGCATGCCGGGCTCGTCATCCGCTCGGCGCTTTTCCGTTTGCGCGTGAAGCTCGATAACGCCATCATCCCGCGTGTGACCTATACGGATCCGGAACTCGCCGCCGTGGGTCTGAGCGAGGAGGAAGCACGCAAGGCGCATAAGGGGCGCATCCGCGTGCTGCGCTTCCCCGTCGCCGAGAACGACCGCGCGCGGGCGGAGCGGCGCGAGGCGGGGCATGTGAAGGTGATCACGAATCACAAGGGGCTTGTGCTCGGTGCAGGCATCGCCGCGCCCCAGGCCGGGGAACTGATTGCCTTGTGGACGCTTGCCGTGACGAAGAAGATGAAGGTGCAGGATATCGCGGGTGTGGTCATGGCTTATCCGACGCTCTCGGAAATCTCGAAACGTGCGGCGGTGGAATTCCTCAAACCCGCCGCGCGGATGCCGAGCGTGCGCCGGCTGATCCGCTTCCTGCGGGTGTTCGGATAAGCGCATGGATGCAGGCCCGCCGGAGGAGACGACAAGGGCGCGTGCGGGATCGCGATCGCCGCACCCGCCGCGCTTCGGCCTCTCCGCGCGGCTGTTATGGCTGACGATCGGTTTCGTCATGCTCGCCGAGGTGCTGATCTACGTGCCGTCCGTCGCACAATTCCAGCGCAACTGGCTGAATGACCGGCTCACCGCCGCGCAGATCGCCGCGCTCGTTCTCGACGCCGCACCTGCCGACGGACTCTCGCGCGATCTCGAAGACGATCTCCTGCGCGGTGTCGGGGCGATGACGGTGGCGGTGCGCGGCGGCGGGACGCGCCGTCTGCTCGCCGTGGCCGACATGCCGCGCGAGGTGGGGCGGGTGATCGATCTGCGCGAGCAGGGGCTGATTTCCGGCATCAGCGCCGCCTTCACCACGCTGATCCGGCCTTCCGACCAGCCGATGCGCGTGGTCGGGGCGGGGATGGACGCGCCTGCGGGCATGCGGGCCGTGGCCCCGGTGGATTTCGTCGAGATCGTCATCGACGAGGCCCCCCTGCGCGCGGCGTTGCTCACCTTCTCGCGCAATATCCTGATCCTTTCGCTGATCATCTCGGTGATCACGGCGGGGCTCGTCTATCTGGCGCTGCAATGGGTGATCGTGCGGCCCGTTCGCCGGCTCACCGACAATCTCACCCGTTTCGCCTCTGATCCGGAGGATCGCGCGCGTATCATCGCACCTTCGTTGAGGGGTGACGAAATCGGCGTGGCCGAGCGGGCGCTGGAACAGATGGAGCGGGCCCTGGAGCGGGCGCTGGCGCGCAAGCGGCGTCTGGCCGAGCTCGGTCTCGGCGTTTCGCGCATCAATCACGAACTGCGCAACATGCTCACCGCCGCGCAGCTCCTCTCCGACCGGATGGCCAGTGCTTCCGATCCGCTGGTACAGAAATTTGCTCCGCGCCTCGTCGACACGCTTCAGCGCGCCATCGATTTCAGCGAGGCGACGATGGCCTTCGGCAAGGCGGAGGAGCCGGAGCCGCGCCCGGTGCGCTTTGCGCTCGCGCCGGTCATCGGCCAGCTCGGCGATCTGCCGGGCCTCGTCGCCGACGACGATCCCGATCAGGCCGCGCCCGATGCCGCGCAGGACGAGGCCGAGGCGCCCGTGCGGCTCGCCGTCGATATCCCCGCCGATCTGACGCTCGTCGCCGATCGTGAGCAGGCGGCGCGGGTCTTCGTCAATCTCGCACGCAACGCGGTCGAGGCCATGCGCAAGACGCCACCGGAGGCGCGGCGCCTAACGGTGAGCGCGCAGCGCGTGATGCAGTCCGGCGAGCCGGCGATCGAGATAAGCTTTGCCGATACCGGCCCGGGCCTGCCGCCGCGTGCGCGCCAGAATCTGTTTCGTCCCTTCGAGGGCTCCGCCCGCTCCGGCGGGACCGGCCTCGGCCTCGCGATCTGCGCCGAGATCATGCGCCTGCACGGCGGCACGATCCGCCTCGAGGAACCGGAGCAGGGCGGATCGGG
>PXAW01000507.1 GCA_003567055.1 Hyphomicrobiales bacterium | reverse complement strand
TGCTTCATGTCGATCTCGACCGCTTCAAGCAGATCAACGACACGCTGGGCCATGCGGCCGGCGATGCCATGCTCGTCCATGCGGCGGAAGTGCTGCGCGCGCAGGCGGATGCCGACATGTTCGTGGCCCGCGTCGGCGGCGACGAATTCGTTGTCTTCTGCACCAATCGTGACGAGGCTGCCCTGTCGGCGCTCGCCGGACGGATCGTCGAGGCCATGCGCCGCCCGGTCGTGTTCGAGGGGCATGAATGCCGCTTCGGCGTCAGCATCGGCATCGCGCACGGGGCGCGCTGTGTCAGCGGCGACGAATCCGTCGGCAAGCGGCTGCTCGTCAATGCCGATATCGCGCTCTATCGTGCCAAGAAGCGCGGCCGGGATCGCTATGAATTCTTCACGGAAGCGTTGCAGGCGGAAATCGTCGAGACCAAGAAACTCGCCGACGACATCCTGCGCGGCATGGAGAACCACGAATTCGAGGCCTTCTACCAGCCGCAATTCGATGCGCGCAGCCGCGACATCGTCGGCGTCGAGGCGCTGGTGCGCTGGCGCCATCCGACGCTCGGCCTGCTGGCGCCGGATCGCTTCATGCGCGTGGCCGAGGAGCTCAACGTCGTCACCGCGATCGATCGGCTGGTGCTGGAACAGGGGCTGCGTGACCATGCCGTCTGGCGTGAGGCGGGTCTTGTCATTCCCAAACTCTCGGTGAATGTCTCTGCCCGGCGCCTGCATGACGAGGAACTGATCGCGCAGCTCGGCAGAATGGATATCGCGCCGGGTTTGGTCGCCTTCGAACTGGTCGAATCGATCTTCCTCGACGAGGAGGACGATGTGGCGATGGCCAATATCGAAGCCATCAAGGCGCTGGGCATCGATATCGAGATCGATGATTTCGGCACCGGCTACGCCTCCATCGTCAGCCTGATGAAGCTGCAGCCGGCGCGTCTCAAGATCGACCGGCAATTCATCGCCCCGATCCTTGATTCGGCTCGCCAGCGCAAGCTGGTCCGCTCCATCGTCGATATCGGCGCCTCGCTCGGCATCGGCATCGTCGCCGAGGGTGTCGAGACGATGGATCACGCCACGGCACTCCAGCGCATGGGCTGCGACGTGCTCCAGGGTTATGCCTTCGCCCGCCCGATGACGGCGGATACGCTGGCCGGCTTTGCGCGCGGCCAGCAATGGCGTGTCGCGTCGAAGGCCCGTTCGGGGGAGCATCCCAAGGACGTCATCGCCCGGGTGCAGCGCGCCGCCGGCGCGTAAGCGGCGTCATTCGGCGCCGTAGAGCCGGCGCCCGTCCTCGAAGAACGCCGCGCGCGAATCATCGCGATTGTAGAACATGTGACCGCCCGGAAAATGCGCCTCGCGCAGCCGCTCGCCCGGCCCGAACGGGCGAAGCTGGCGCAGCACCAGATGCGTCTCGAAATAGGGTGTGACGAGATCGGTCAAACCGTGCGCCACCAGCACGTCGAAGGCGGGATCGAGCGCCATGGAACGCGCAAGCGCGGTCAGTGCCTCGGGCTGGCGCCGCCCGGAGCCGAAATCCCAGGCACGGTTCACGCCGTTATTGAGCAGGATGTAGCGGCGCTCCGGCATCCAGCCGAGCCGCCCGGCATAGAGATCGAGCATGGCGCGGGTCAGCGGCGCCGTCATGGCGTCGAGCACCGGCTCGCGGGCGCGCGAGAAGGCGGCCTGCGGAAACGGATCGTCGCTCGTCACGCCGGAATCGTAGATGCTGGCGATGCGCCCGTCCTCACGGGCGAATTCGCGGGCGAAGAGCTGCATGTCGAGACGCCCGCCATGGCGGGCCACGAAATCAGGATCGAGCCCGGTGAGTTCGCTCACATTCTCGACGATCCGCGCCATTGCCGCCGCGTCGCCGGGGCCGCGCAGCAGATCGGCGAGGAATTCGCCCTCGGCATATTCCTCCGCCGCGCCGAGCCGCTCCATGTCGATCCCGCCTTCGCGCTCCATCGCGGCGGCGGCGAGGGAGGGCAGGAGCGAGACGCGCGGCAGGGGCGCGTGGGCGGGCTGTTCGCGCCAGCCGAAATCGAGCACGGGCGAGACGAGCGTCATGCCCGAGAGCGCGATGCCCGTCTCGCTCTGGAGCCTGTCGGCCAGAAGCGGGCCACGAAAGCCGCCATAGCTCTCGCCGATGAAATAGACCGGTGATGCGGTGCGCCCGCGCTCGCGCAGCCAGTCGGCGACGAAATCGGCGAGCGCCTCGATATCACCGTCGACGGAGAGGAACTGTTCGCGCGAACTGCGATCATTCTCCGCGAGCCGGCTGAAGCCGGTCCCGACCGGATCGACGAAGACGAGATCGGTAAAGGCGAGCCAGGTCTCGGCATTGTCGACGAGGGTGATGTCCTGCGACGGGCTGATCGTGTCGGTGCCCATCGGCAGCCGCCAGGGCCCGAGCACCCCGATATGCAGATAGGCCGAAGCCGCACCCGGGCCACCATTGACGGCGAAGGTCACCGGGCGGTTGCGATCGGGGTCGCCTTCATCATCGGTGCGCATATAGGCGACATAGGCGATGTCGGCGCGCGCTTCCCCGCGATCCGTGCGCAGGGTCAGCGCGCCGGCCCGGGCCTCGAACTGCATCTTACCCTCATCGGTCTCGATGCTGTGGCGCGTGACCGACGCTGCCGGCAGGCCCGCCGCCGCCCGGGATATCTGCTGCGCCGGCCCATTGGCGGCGCCGTTCGTATCGCCGTTCGCGTCGCCGTTCGCATTGTCGCTATCCTGCGCCGCGAGCGGCATCGCGAGCATGAGCGCAGCGCAGAGCACGAGGATGCGGGTGAGGGGGCGAGGCGACGCCGGCACGCACCGGAATCGTGAGCGATCAGGCGGGGTCATGGCGGTGTCGGCGGCGGCGGGCATGTGCGATCCTTCCCTGATCGATTCCGGGATTATGCGGTTTTTCGTCATCGTTGCGTCAGATGGAGTAGCATGGTTGCAGCGACAATGTGGCGGGATCGATCCGCGCAGATGCGGCGAAGGCGCTCACCGGGGCCGGTGAATGCCGCAAAAGCGCTATCGCTGCCCGCGAATGCGTTCTAGCATCCGTGCCATGGAGCAGGGAACGGCCCGGCATGCGATTCTCCGATGCGAAAACGTCTTCCGCCGCATCAGGCGACAGCGCCGTCCCGGCGCCCGCAGGCGCTCTGCGCGCGGCAGCGCTCACGCTGATTGCCTGCGCCTTCTTCGCCGCCGCCAACGCCTTCGCGAAGGGCGCCCAGGTCGATGGCGCCATGCCGCCGCAGCAGGTGACGTTCTTTCGCTTCCTCTTCGGCTTCCTCACCCTGCTGCCCTGGATCCTGATGGCGCGTGGCCCGGTTTTCAGGACGCGTGTGCCGCATATCCACGCGATCCGGGTGGTCTTCGGCATGAGCGGCGTCATCTGCATGTTCGCCGCGCTCGCGCATCTGCCGCTCGCGGATGTCACGGCGATCGCCTGGGCCAATCCGCTGGTGGCGATGCTGCTTGCGGCCCTGTTTCTGGGTGACCGCATATCCGGGCGACGCTGGCTCTATGCCGCGATCGGCTTTGCCGGCGTGCTCGTGATGATGCGCCCCAGCGGAGCCGCCTTCGGCTGGGAGGGGCTGTTCGCGCTCGGCGCCGCCCTGTTCATCGGCGCCGAAGTCGCGGCAATCCGCGCGCTTGCCGGTCGCGACGGATCGCTGACCGTGCTCGCCATCGCCAATGCCGGGGGCTGCCTCGCAACCTTGCTGATCGCGGCCCCGGTGATGATCATGCCCGATGGCTGGCAGCTCTTCGCCATGGCGATGACTGGGATGCTGATGGTGATCGGCCAGTTGCTCTTCATGGCCGCGATCCGCATCCGCGAGACGAGTTTCGTGGCGCCGTTCTATTACGCGACGCTGCTCTTCGCCTTCATCTACGGCATGGTGTTCTTCGGCGAGATCCCCGATCTCTGGGTCTATCTCGGCGCCGGCGCGATCGTCTTCAGCGGCATCGCCATCACCTTGCAGGGTGCGCGTGAGGAGCGCTTGCGGCGTATGGAATAATCGCGAAAGGGATGCAGCGCGCCCGTCGGCGATGCGTTTTGCGTCAAACTGGTCTACATTCCCGGCAACCGTTTCGAACCGAGTTGATCCTTGCTGCCGCCATCCCCGATCCGCCCCGCCATCGACGCGCTCCAGCATTTCGGCCGGGCTGCGCGCAATACCTATGACCCCGTTCTGCGCATCGGCGTGACGGGGCTCGCGCGCTCAGGGAAAACAGTCTTCACCACGGCGCTGGTGCATCATCTCGTGAACCAGGGCGACCTGCCGGCCTTCCGGGTGAGCGGGGAGGGGCGGCTACGGCGCGCGCGGCTGGTGCCGCAGCCCGACGACGCGGTGCCGCGTTTCGCCTATGAAGAGCACCTCGACCGGCTAACCCAGGCGCGGCAATGGCCGGAATCGACCACGCGTATCAGCCAGTTGCGGCTGGCCATCGACTATGAGCGCGGCGCGGGAAGCTGGTTCGGCGGGGCGTCACGGCTGACGCTGGATATCGTCGATTATCCCGGTGAATGGCTGCTCGATCTGGCGCTGATGGAGGAGCGTTTCGAGGATTGGTCGCGCGAAGTCGTGGCGCAGGCACGCCGCCCCGAACGGGCATCGATCGCGGCAGCCTTTCTCGCACAGATCGACGCGCTCGATCCCGCAGCGCCGGCGGACGAGCAGCGCATTGCGCAGCTTTCCGGTGTGTTCAAGGCCTATCTGCAGGCCCTGCGGCAGGGGCCGGAGGCGATCGCGACCACGCCGCCCGGTCGCTTCCTGATGCCGGGCGATCTCGCCGGATCGCCGGCTCTGACCTTCGCGCCGCTCGCCCTCGATGAAAACGCGTCGCTGCCGCGCGGCAGCATCAGTGCATTGATGCAAAGGCGCTTCGAGGCCTACAAGCGCCACG
>PXAW01000309.1 GCA_003567055.1 Hyphomicrobiales bacterium | reverse complement strand
GATCGGCGGGATCACGCCCGAGGTGTTGAGCTTGAGCGGCAGGAACGAGGACTGGCCCTCGTACATCCGGTTGCCGACCTGGCGCTTGGGGTAGTTGATCAGCAACCGGCGCTGCGAGCGCTCCATGAAGACGACGAAATAGATGATGCCCATCGCCATCACGATGACGAAGAGGATGAAGGCCGTCGAGATCGCGCCCTGGCGGCCCAGCTCGAACAGGCCGATCGTCGCCGAGGGCAACTGCGCCACGATACCGGCGAAGATGATCAGCGAAATGCCGTTACCGATGCCGCGCGCGGTGATCTGCTCGCCGAGCCACATCAGGAACATCGTGCCGCCCGTCAGCGTGATCACGGTGGTGATGACGAAGAACGGGCCGGGATCGATCACGATGCCCCCACCCGATTGCAGGCCCACCGCGATCCCCCAGGACTGGAAGATCGAGAGCACCAGCGTTAGATAGCGGGTATACTGGTTGATGACCTTTCGCCCCGATTCGCCCTCTTTCTTCAGGGCTTCGAGGGTCGGCGAGACCGCCGTCATCAGCTGCATGATGATCGCTGCCGAGATATACGGCATGATGTTGAGCGCGAAGATCGCCATACGCTCGACGGCGCCGCCGGAGAACATGTTGAACATGCCCAGAATCCCGCCCGACGCGGCCTGGAAGGACTGGCGCAGCGCCTCCGGATCGATTCCCGGCAGGGGAATATAGGTGCCGAGCCGGTAGATGATCAGCGCACCGAGGGTGAACCAGATACGCTTCTTGAGCTCTTCCGCCTTGGCGATGGCGCCGAAATTCAGATTGGCGGCGAGTTGCTCGGCTGCTGAGGCCATAGGGCCCTCCCGATTGATCAGTCCCGAACGATGCCGCATGGCGCGAAACCATACGACAACGCATTCACGGCCCCGCAGGGCATCGTCCAGATAGCTCCGACGCCGACATGCGGCGGCACCCGAAGGGTCTTTACCCCAGCCATTGCCGGCGCGGAAGCCGCCGGGTGCCTTTTTTCACTGCATCATGTCAGCAAAACGGCGGCCATGCGCGAATCAGCGCAGGCCGCCGCATATCTCACGAAGTCCGTACGGGCCCCGATGCGCCTGCACCGGCATCCCGTCCGGACAAAGCCGGCGGTCACGCCTGCGCAACAGCGTCGTCGGATGCCTTGACGGCGCCGCCGACGGCCTCGATCGCGGCACGCGCCGATTTCGACGCTGCGACGACTTCGAAGGTCAGCTTCGCCTTCAGCTCTCCGACACCGAGGATCTTCACCCCGTCACGCACCCGCGAGCACACGCCGGCGGCGACCAGCGCCTCGACGGTGACGGGGCTCGACGCGTCCAGCCTGCCGGAATCGACGGCCTGCTGAATCCGGCCGATATTGACCTCGTTCAGATCCCGTGCGCCCGGATTATTGAAGCCGCGCTTGGGAACCCGGCGATAGATCGGCATCTGGCCGCCTTCGAACGCCTTGATCGAGACACCCGAACGGGATTTCTGACCCTTGACGCCGCGACCGCCGGTCTTGCCCTTGCCGGAACCGATACCGCGACCGACCCGCATGCGATCCTTGACGGCACCGGGGTTGTCACGAATTTCATTGAGCTTCATGACCGCCTCCTTGCTGCCCGTCGATGACGCGGACGAGGTGTTTGACCTTCGCGATCATGCCGCGCACGGCGGGCGTATCGGGAAGGGTCTTCCTGCGATGCATCTTGTTGAGTCCGAGACCGACGAGCGTCTGACGCTGGCTGGCCTCGCGGCGGATCGGCGAACCGATCTGCTCCACGGTGATGGTCTTGTCAGCCATGCAACCCTCCTCACGCTTCCGCCGCAGCGGCTTCGCCGTCGCGACGACGCGACTGCAGCGAAGACACCTTGAGACCACGGCGGGACGCGACGGAACGCGGGCTGTCCACGGCCTTGAGCGCATCGAAAGTCGCGCGCACGAGGTTGTACGGGTTGGACGTGCCGAGCGACTTCGCCACCACATCCTGGACGCCAACGGCCTCGAACACGGCGCGCATCGGGCCACCGGCGATGATGCCGGTACCGGCCGGTGCGGCGCGCACGATGACCTTGCCGGCGCCATGGCGACCGGGGGTGTCGTGGTGCAGCGTACGGCCCTCACGCAGCGGCACGCGGATCAGGCCGCGCTTGGCCGATTCCGTCGCCTTGCGGATGGCCTCGGGAACCTCGCGGGCCTTGCCGTGGCCGAAGCCGACGCGGCCCTTCTGGTCGCCGACGACGACGAGGGCGGCGAAGCCGAAACGACGCCCACCCTTCACCACCTTGGCGACACGGTTGATATGCACCAGACGATCGACGAATTCGCTGTCGCGCTCGTCGCGATCCTGGCGGTCACGTTCTCTTGCCATATCAGGCCTCACTGACGCGGGCGGCGGCCCCGCTCGCTCAATCGAAAAATCCGCAACCTGCCGCCGAGGTTGCGGAGCGGGCCCTGCGGCCCGCTGGTCCGGACCGGATCAGAAGTCCAGACCGCCTTCGCGCGCGGCATCGGCCAGAGCCTTGACGCGCCCGTGATACATGTAGCCCGAACGGTCGAAAACGACCTTCGAGACGCCTGCCGCCTTGGCACGCTCGGCGACGAGCTTGCCGACCTCGGCTGCGGCATCCTTGTCGGCGCCGGTCTTGAGCTTCTCGCGCATGTCCTTCTCCAGGGAGGAGGCGGCGGCGAGGGTGTGGCCCTTGTCGTCGTCGATCACCTGGGCATAGATCTGCTTCGACGAGCGGAAGACCGAAAGACGCGGACGTCCGTAGGCGACCTTCTTGACCGCGCGGCGGACGCGAGCCTTACGGCGACCCGCCGTATCCAACTTCTTCGTCATGACCCGCGCTCCTTACTTCTTCTTGCCTTCCTTGCGGAAGATGAATTCGTCGGCATAGCGCACGCCCTTGCCCTTGTAGGGCTCCGGCGGACGCCATTCGCGGATCTCCGCCGCGATCTGGCCGACGCGTTGCTTCTCCATGCCCGTCACGACGATTTCCGTCGGCTTGGGCGTGGTGATCTGGATGTCGGACGGAATCGGGAATTCCACATCGTGGCTGTATCCCAGCGACAGTTTCAGGGTGCTGCCCTGAACCGCTGCACGGTAACCGACGCCGGTGATCTCAAGCTTCTTCTCGAAACCCTTGGAGACCCCGTCCGCGATGCTCTGGAGCATCGCGCGCGACAGACCCCATTTGGAGCGCGCCACCTTGGTTTCCATGCGCGGTGTGACCGTCACGGAACCGTCGGCGAAGGCAACGCTCACCTCATCCGGAACCGTGAAGGACATTTCACCCTTCGCGCCCTTCATCTTCACAATCTGGCCATCGACGCTGGCCGTCACCCCGGACGGCACCGCGACGGGCTTTTTGCCTACTCGAGACATATCTTGGCTCCCGTTTTTGCTGGCGCCCGGTCAGAAGACCTTGCAGAGCACTTCACCGCCGACATTCTGCTCCCGCGCGTCGTGATCGGCCATCACGCCCCGCGAAGTCGAAAGAATCACGGTGCCGAGGCCATCGGCCACGCGCGGCATCGTGTCGATCGACATATAGACGCGACGGCCCGGCTTCGAGACACGCTCGATCTTGCGGATCACCGGCTGGCCGTCGAAATACTTCAGTTCGATGGTGAACTCGGTGCGTCCGTTGCCGAATTCGGCAGTGGAATAATCGCGGATATAGCCTTCAGACTTGAGCACCTCGAGCACGCGCGCACGCAGCTTCGACCCGGGCGTCAGAACGCTCGGACGGCGGCGCAGTTGCGCGTTACGGATGCGGGTCAGCATATCCCCGAGCGGATCGGTCATCGCCATGAGATCTCTCCTTACCAGCTGGACTTGACGAGACCCGGGATCAGACCGCGCGAGCCGAGCTCACGCAGCGCGATACGGGACATGCCGAGTTTGCGGTAGAAGGCGCGGGGGCGCCCGGTGACCTCGCAACGATTGACGATGCGGGTGGGATTCGCGTTGCGCGGCAGCTCCGCCAGCTTGAGGCGCGCAGCGAAGCGCTCCTCCATCGCCAGGGACTGGTCGTTCGCAATCGCGAGAAGCCGCGCGCGACGTCCGGCGAATTTCTTCACCAGCTTGCGGCGGTTCTTGTTCTTCTCGATCGCGCTTTTCTTAGCCATTCAATATCCTCCGGTGTCCGCGTCTGAGGCCTGAATCCAGCCTCACTGCCGGAACGGGAACTGGAAGTGACGCAGCAGAGCACGCGCCTCTTCATCGGTTTTCGCAGTGGTCGCGACGATCACATCCATGCCCCAGATCTGCTCGACCTTGTCGTAGTTGATCTCGGGGAACACGATGTGCTCCTTGATGCCGAAAGCATAATTGCCACGACCGTCGAAGGACTTCGGATTGAGTCCGCGGAAGTCGCGCACGCGCGGCAGCGCAATATTCACCAGACGATCGAGAAACTCGTACATCCGGACCTTGCGCAGCGTCACTTTGCAGCCGATCGGCATGCCCTCACGCACCTTGAACGATGAAATCGCCTTGCGCGCACGGGTCACGACGGGAGCCTGGCCGGCGATCAGGGCGAGATCGCCCGCAGCCGACGATGCCTTCTTCGAATCGGCGACGGATTCGCCGATACCCATATTGATCACGATCTTGTCGATCGTGGGAACCTGCATGGGGTTCTTGTAGCCGAACTCCTCCTGGAGCTTCGGACGCACCACTTCGTCGTAGTGCTTGCGCAGCCGCGGCGCGTAGTCGATCAGAGCCTCAGCCATCGATCAGATCCCCCGAACGCTTGGCGAAACGAACCTTGCGCCCGTCTTCCAAAACCTTGAAACCAACCCGAGTCGGCTTGCCGTCCTTCGGATCGGCGTAAGCCAGATTCGAGATCTGCAGCGGAGCTTCCTTGGTGATGATCCCCGCTTCCTGCGACGCGGTCTGGCGCTGATG
>PXAW01000479.1 GCA_003567055.1 Hyphomicrobiales bacterium | reverse complement strand
GGGTCAGGCTGTTCGGCGGTGATTGCCGGGGGCGCCTCCCGGGCGGGAGTGCTCGGCCGCGCCTCGCCGGAGCCCGTCTCCGGGGTCGGGGCGGAAGCCTCGGCCTGTACCGCAGGAGCGCTCTGGGCGAGGGAGAGACCCGCCTGCTGCGTCTCCGCCTGCAGGGTCTCGACAGGCTTTGCCGGCTGGACCAGCGAACGCTGCGCCGCTGCCTGGGCGGCACGGGCGCGGGCCTCGGCGCGCAGCCGCTCGGCGACTTCCGCGATCCGCTGCTCGGTCGCCGTCACCTCACCGGCATCGACACCGACTTCGTGGTCGATCCCCGTGGCGACGACGGAGACGCGAATCACGCCCTCGAGGCCTTCATCGAAGGTGGCGCCGAGGATGATGTTGGCTTCCGAATCGACCTCCTCGCGGATGCGCGTGGCGGCTTCGTCGACTTCGTATAGCGTCAGGTCCGGACCGCCGGTGATCGAGATCAGCAGGCCGCGCGCGCCACGCATCGACACGTCGTCGAGCAGCGGATTGGCGATCGCCGCCGCCGCAGCGGTCATGGCGCGATCGTCACCGCTGGCCTCGCCGGTGCCCATCATCGCCTTGCCCATGCCGCGCATGATGGCGCGGACATCGGCGAAGTCGAGATTGATCAGGCCTTCCTTGACCATCAGATCGGTGATGCAGGCCACGCCGGAATAGAGCACCTGGTCGGCCATCGCGAAGGCATCGGCGAAGGTGGTCTTCTCGTTGGCGACGCGGAACAGGTTCTGATTGGGAATCACGATCAGTGTGTCGACCGATTGCTGCAATTCCTGAATGCCCGATTCGGCCAGGCGCATGCGGCGCGAGCCCTCGAACTGGAAGGGCTTGGTCACCACACCCACGGTGAGGATGCCCATCTCGCGGGCCGCCTGGGCGATGACCGGGGCGGCACCCGTGCCCGTACCACCGCCCATGCCGGCGGTGATGAAGGCCATATGCGCCCCCGAGAGCTGATCGCGAATCTCGTCGATCACCTCTTCGGCTGCCGCACGCCCGATATCGGGCTGCGAGCCGGCGCCGAGACCCTCGGTCACGGCGATGCCCATCTGGATGAGACGCTGTGCCTTCGACGAGGTGAGCGCCTGGGCGTCGGTATTCGCCACGACGAAATCGACGCCCTGAAGCCCCGATTCGATCATGTTGTTGACCGCATTGCCGCCCGCGCCGCCGACGCCGAAGACGGTGATGTGCGGCTTGAGTTCCCGGATTTCCGGAGCTTGCAGACTGATTGCCATGACTTCGTGCCCTCTCGGCCCCCTCGTGGCCTTTTCCGTGACCCGGCGCAGCGAACCGCGCCTTACGCTTTCATCCCCGGTTCCGATGCGATCGCGCCGGACCCGGATGCTTGACTTGACCTCTAGAAACTCTCCCGCAGCCAGCGCCCTACCCGCGAGAGGTAGCCGTCGGTTCCGGTTCCTGCGAAAAATCCGCCATTGCGCATGTCGAAATACTCTTCATGCGCGATCTGCGGATAAACGAGCAGCCCCGTCGCCGCCGCGAAGGCCGGGCCTTTCGCGGCTTCGGGCAGGGCCTTGATGCCGAGGGGGCGGCCGATGCGGACCTGCCCCTCGAGAATGCGGGCAGCCTGTTGCGGCAGCCCGGCCAGCTGCGACGCGCCTCCGGTGAGCACCACGCGCCGACCCGGGCGCGGTGTGAAACCCACGGCGGAGAGGCGGTCGCGCGCCAGTTCCAGAATTTCTTCGATACGCGGCTGGATGATCTTCACCAGCTGCGATTTCGGCAGATGCGTCGCGGCGCTGCGCTCGTCGTCGCCGATCTGCGGCACCGTGAACAGGTCGCGCTCGTCGGCCGGATCCGCCATGGCCGATCCGTGCACCAGCTTGAGCCGCTCGGCCGCCGCGATGCCGGTGGAGAGCCCGCGCGCAATATCCATGGTGACGTGATGGCCACCCACCGCGAACGCATCGACATGGGCGAGATGGCCGTTCTCGAAGACGGAGATCCCGGTGGCGCCGCCGCCGCAATCGATCACCACGGCCCCCATCTCGCTCTCGTCATCGGCGAGGGCGGAAAGCCCGGCAGCGAAGGGCGAGGCGACCACGGCCTCGACCCCGAGATGGCAACGCTCCACCGCCAGCATGAGATTGCGCACCGCCGCCGACTGGGCCGAGACCACATGCAGGGCGACGCCGAGATTGTCGCCGATCATGCCGGCGGGATCGGCGATGTCGGTCTGCGCATCGAGGCTGTAGCGCGTCGGCAGGGCGTGGACGGCGATGCGGTCCTGCGCGATCCCGTCTGTCGCCGCCAGACGCAGCACACGGGCGCGATCCTCCTCGCCGACCGGACCGCCGCGTACCGAGATCTGGGCCTCGAAATGCTGCGAGCCGAGACGCGCGCCCGACAGGCCGAGAATCACCGACTGGATTTCAACACGCGCCATGCGCTCGGCGGCATGCACCGCCTGGCGAATGGCGTTCTCCGCCGCCTCCAGATCGACGACGACGCCGCCCTTGAGGCCTTGTGAACGGTGATGGCCGATGCCGACGACGCGCACCAGATGGCTGCGCCGGCGCAGGGTCTCGATCCCTTCCCAGGGCTGGAGCTGCGCGACGATGCAGACCACCTTGGTGGTCCCGATATCGAGCACGGAGAGCATGGTGGAGCGCCGTGGCGGCAACGGCTTCAGCCGCGGCGTCATGTTCTGATGCAGGGGATTGGTCGGGCTCATGTGCGCACCTCCCGACCGCGCAGGGGACGCTTGCGCATCTCCTCTTCATAGGTGGACCAGGATTCCGCCGTCAGCCGCACCACCACCCGATCGGGCATGCGCAGATCGATGGCGATGACGTCCTTTTCCAGCAGATCATGCGCAGCATCGAGCCGGGCGAGGCGCTGCAGGGCCTTCACCGGGTCGTTTTCAGGCAGGCGCACATCCATGCCGTTATCGAGCTTGAGCGTCCAGCGCCGCTCGGAGACCAGCGTCCCGGCCCGGATGCGCTGGCTCAGCGCGCCGGCGGAATCGATCAGTTCGAAATATTCCGCAAGACGCATCTGCGCGCCCTCGCCGACGACCTGCGGCAGCGGCAGATAGCGCGGATCGGGGCGGAAATAGTCGATCACCTCCCCATCCATGGCGATGACATAGACGTCACCATCCACCTGCCACAGCGCATAGGGCTCGCGCTCGACAATGTTGATGACCACGCCGTCCGGATAGAGCTTGCGCACGGTGGCGCTGTGCACCAGCGGCAGTGATTCGAGTGATTCGCGCGCCGTCGTGACGTTGAGGAAGGGCAGGGCCACGCGGGGGTCGATGCCCGCTGCATCGAGGATTTCGCGCTCGCGCAGCTGGATCAGGCCGGTGATGGCGATCTCGGAGATGCCGAAGCCGAAAAGCTGCGCGGCGATGTGATGCGGGCGCCCGCGCTCCTCGAAGAACTGCGTGATCTGTCCGCTCGCGGCGAGGCCGGCCACGGCAGTGGTGCCGAAGAAGCCGAGCGCGAGCCACAGGCCGACGAAACGCGGCAATTGCCGCTCGAGCCGTTCCAGCGCATTGCGCGGACGCGAGCGCCGGGCGGGATCGCGATAGCGGGTAAAGGGAAGCGCGCCGAAGGTCAGCGAGGCGAGACGCTGCAGCACGCGCCGCCCGGGGCCGGTTCCGGTCTCACCCGGAGCCTGCCGCGCACGCGCATCCGCCCGACCGGTCGCACCGGTCTTCAGCGGTTCAAACTGGCGTCCTCGACCATCCATCGTACAAGCTCACCAAATGATATGCCCTTGTGGGCGGCGATTTCGGGCACCAGGCTCGTCTCGGTCATGCCGGGCTGCGTGTTGACTTACAGAGCGACGAGGAGGCCGGTTCCGCCCGGCCCGTCATCGTATCGGAAGTCTGTGCGACTCACCCCGCGGCACCCGAGAGATTGATGCGCCGTTAACGCCAACTGTTGAATGTGTTGGTAAATATTCGGTTTAATTTCCGCCGGCAGGACGTGGATCGAGCCGCCTTTCGCATATTTCGCGTCGTAGTCGTAGAAGCCCCCCGTCGCGGGCTTGATCTCGATGATGTCGAGGGCTGTGTCCCCCATCACCGCGCAGGTCAGTTCGCGGCCCGCAACATATTGCTCTGCAAGCACTTCGTCGCCGAAGCTCCAATCCGTTCCGCTCAGTTCCTGCGGCGGCGGACGGGCTTCGTCGCGTACGATGATGACACCAAAAGACGAGCCCTCGGCGATCGGCTTGACCACATAGGGCGGCTCCAGCACATGCGTTTGCGCCACCGCGAACCGGTTAACGACTTTCCCCACGGGAACGGGCACGCCGGCAGCCGCCATCACGGTCTTGGCCTTGACCTTGTCCATGGCCAGAGCCGAGGCGAGCACGCCGGAATGCGTATAGGGAATGCGCAGATATTCCAGCAGGCCCTGGATGCGCCCATCCTCGCCCATCGGCCCGTGCAGGGCGTTGAAGGCGATGTCGGGCTGCAATGTTTCGAGCGCGCCGGCGACATCGGGGGTGACGTCGAGTCGCGTCACCCGGTAGCCCTCGCCCTCCAGCGCATCGGCGCAGGCGGCGCCGCTCTTCAGGCTGACCTCCCGCTCGGCGGACCAGCCGCCCATCAAGACCACGACATGTTTCATCACGCACTCCACCGCGCCGGTCGCGATGCGGCGCATCGCGCCACGCCCGCTTTCGGCAAGAATGCGTTAAGCATGAGGCCGCATGGTTTCCGGATGGTAAATATGACGGTCGGATTGCCGGCGCCGGTCAGCCCGCCGGGTGCCGGTCCTGCAAGATCACCTCGCGATGCGGGTAGGGGATCTTCACGCCTGCTTCCTTGAATGCATCCCACAGGGCGAGGAAGACCTGGCCGCGCACATTGGTGAGGCCGTTGCGCGGGTCGGCGATCCAGAAGCGCAGCACGAAATC
>PXAW01000049.1 GCA_003567055.1 Hyphomicrobiales bacterium | reverse complement strand
CGGTTAACGTCGCGAGCCGTTCATGGAGGCGATCTCCCCTCTCCCTCCGTGGAGAGGGTCCGGGGTGAGGGGCGGTGCCGACTCGATCTCTGCCGTCGATGACGTCTGCGCGCTTGATCACGACCGCGCTTTATTCTGATACCCCCCCCTCACCCCCAGCCCCTCTCCTCCGGGGAGGGAGGTACGGCGCGCCCTTCGTGAAGGGGGCACCTCTGCGCTAAGCGGAGGCGTAGGGATGGGGTGATGGCGAAACGCCTTGATGATCATCTGCCGCGCCCGATGCCGTCTCCGGCTCGCGAATCGGGTCAAACAGCAGGCGCAGGCCGTTGGCGACGACGATCAGCGTGCCGCCCTCATGGCCGATCACGGCAAGCGGCAGCGACAGATCGAAGAACAGCGTCAGGATCACGAGGGCGAGCATCGCGCCGACGGCGAAGAACAGGTTCTGGCGGATGATGCGGTTGGTGCGCCGGGCCAGATGCCAGGCTTTTTCCAGCCGCCGCAGATCATCGGAGAGCAAAGCCACGTCGGCGGCCTGCAACGCCACCTCGCTCCCCGCCGTCCCCATGGCGACGCCGATATCGGCGCTCGCGAGCGCTGCGGCGTCGTTCACACCGTCACCCACGAAGGCGACCGGACCCCGCGCGCGCATCGCGGATATCCGCGCGACCTTCTCCTCCGGCATCAGTTCGGCTTCGATATCGGCCGCGCGCAGGCCGATTGCGGCGCCGATGCGGTGCGCCACGCCCGCCCGGTCACCGGTAAACATGGTGATTCGCGCGATACCGGCCGTGCGCAGCCTTGCCAGCGCCTCGATGGCGCTCGCGCGCGGCTGGTCGGCGATGCTGATCGCGCCGAGAATGCGCGTGCCCTGCCCGATCACGACCACCGAATGACCGCTCGCGGCAAGCCTCGACAACGCCTCCTCGGTGCGCGCATCGGCTGTCACGCCCATGCGTGCGAGCATGCGCGGATTGCCCGCGAACAGCGCTTCGCCATCACCGTTGCGTGCCACGATTCCCTCACCGGGATGGTTCTGCGCGCCCGCGACCGGGGTCGGCGCGAGCCCGAGATGCTGCGCCTCGCGCCGGATGGCGGCAGCGACGTGGTGCTCCGAATCGGCTTCGAGCCCGGCGGCAAGGGCGAGCAATTCGTCCTGCGGGCAGCCGAGCGGCAGGATCTCGACGACGCGGGCGCGGCCCTCGGTGAGCGTACCGGTCTTGTCGAAGGCGAACTGACGCACGGCGCCGAAGCTCTCCAGAGCCGCACCGCCCTTGAACAGGACGCCGCCTCGCGCGGAAGCCGAGAGCGCCGAGAGGATTGCCGCCGGCACGCTGATCACGATGGCGCAGGGGCTCGCCGCCACCAGCAGCGTCGCGGCGCGATAGAGTGCATCGCCGAATTCCCGCCCGATCAGCAGCAGCACCACGAGGGCGAGGATCGATCCGGCCAGCACGGCCACGGTATAGCGCTGGCCGAACCAGGCGCTGAAGCGCTCGCTGGGTGCCTTCTGCGCCTTGGCCTGCGTCACCATCTCGATCATCCGCGCGACGGTGCTCTCCGCCGCCGCCCGCACGACCTCGATCTCGAGAATGCCCTGGCCGTTGACGGTGGCTTCGAAGACCTTGTCGCCGGCGCCCTTGCCCACCGGCATGGCTTCGCCGGTGACGCTGGCCTCGTCGAGATTGCTGTGGCCGTCGCGGATCACCCCGTCGACGGGGATGCGCTCGCCGGGACGCACCATCACCCGGTCGCCCCGCACCAGTGACGCCGCAGGAACCTCCGTGACGCGGCCCTCGGCATCGCGCCGATGCGCGGTTTCCGGGCGCATCGCCATCAGCGCCTCGACCTCGCGCTCGGCCCGCCCCATGGCGTATTCCTCGAGCGTGCCGGCGAGCGAAAACAAGAAAAGGAGAATCGCCCCGTCGCGCATTTCGTCGACGGCTGCGGCAGCCAGAGCCGCCGTCACCATCAGAAGATCGATGTCGAGCCGGCGATTACGCACGAGGTTGGTGAGCGCCTTGCGCCCTGCAGGCAGCCCTCCGGCGAGATAGGCCAGGATATAGGCCGCGAGAACCCAGAAACCGGGCGCGCCCGCGATTTCGGCTGCGATACCGAAAGCGAGGCCGAGACCCGTCACGATGGTGAGGAGGGCAGCGAGGGCAATAGGCGATGGCATGCAGCGTGACCGGTCGATCAGAGGGCTTCCACAGTAGAACAATTCCAAACTGGTGCGGAAGACGCGCCGCTTCAATCGGGAGAATTACGCGTGAGGGCGCATTCTTTTGCGGGAACGATTGGTGACGCTTCCCGTTGTGGAGCCAAGTAAGGCGGGCGCCGGACGCCCGCCGCCCCAAAAACGGAGAGAAACCATGCTGGGCTGGGCCCTGACCTTCCTCGTCGTCGCGCTGATCGCCGCCGTGCTCGGTTTCGGCGGCATTGCCGGCGCCGCCGTCGAGATCGCGAAGATCATCTTCTTCGTCGCGATCGTGCTGTTCCTGATCGCCGCCGTCGTCGGCGTGGTGCGCGGACGCTCACCGCCCCTGTGACGCGCTGCGCATCCAGAAGCGGGCGCGCCGGCTCAGTCGGCGATCGCCCATTCCATCCGCACGCTGGCCTCGTAACCGAGGCTGGCGGGCGGGACGATCGGAACGGCCGACGCCGCGTCCATCCGCGCCATCATCATGCCCTCGCTGCGCGGCGATATCGCGCTCGCCGCCGCATCGCCGACCAGCATCAGCCGCCCCAAGCTCACGCCCGCCGCCTCCGCGAGCACCTGCGCCTGACGGGTGGCATCCGCGACGGCCCGGCGCCGCGCCTCGTCCTGCGCCTGCGTGTCATCATCGAGGGCGAAACCGAGCCCCTGGAAGGTCATGCCTTCCAATCCGAGAATATCGCCGGCCAGCGCACCGACGTCATCGATCTCGCGGGTCTTGATGCGCAGCTGATGCGTTGCCGTGAAGCCGGGTGTCTCGCGCAGCGCATCGTCGTTGCGCCGGTGATCGGGGGTCTCGAACACCCGGAAACCCGAGGTCTCGATATCGTCACGCGCGATTCCCCGGGCTTCGAGCCGCGCCAGCGCCGCTTCCACCGCGTCATTATTGGCATCGACCGCCTCGACGACCGTCTCCGCCCGCGTCATCACGGAAACATGGATATTCGCGTAATCCGGCGCGCGCTCGACCGTGCCGGAACCGCTCACCACGATACGCCCTTCACGGGCCGTCTCAATCGCCTGGAGCGGCGCGGCGAGCATCAGGAGGGCGAGAAGGATCGCCGCAACGGCGAGAGATTCGCGAACGAGAGATTCGCGAATCAGCCGGATGCGTGGCTGCGGCGCGGGCAAGGCGATACAGCGGCTGCGCGAGCCGTTGCGCAGCGGGGCGATGCGGTTGGTCATGGGATGATCCTCGTTGCTTCAAGCGGAATCCGGCGAAGGCGAAGCCGCATCCAAGGCGCAGATTGCGGCATCAGCGCGGCGCCTCACGCGCCCACCACCGCCGTCGCCTCGATCTCGACGAGGGCTTCGTCCTCGACAAGGCCGGCGACCTGGACCAGCGCCATGGCCGGATAATGCGCGCCGATGACGTCGCGATAGGCGCGTCCGAGATCGCGCAGGCCGGATTTGTAGGCCCCGAGATCGGTGACGTACCAGGTCAGGCGCACCAGGTGCTGCGGCCCCGCATTGCCCTCGGCGAGGATGGCCACGATATTCTCCAGCGTCTGGCGCACCTGCGGGATGAAGCCGTCGGCAAAGGTGCCCTGCGCATCCCAGCCCACGACCCCGCCCGTCACGATGAGCCTGCCCTGTGCCATCATGCCGTTGGCATAGCCGCGCGGCACGGGCCAATCCGCCGGCTGGAGCACCTGCGGGCGCTCGGCACAGGCGGCGATCAGATCCTCACGCATCCCCACTTTCGCTCTCCCCTCGTCTTTTCTTGTTCAGGCTTCGCGCGCCATCTCACGCAGCGCGAAGCGTTGCAACTTGCCCGTCTGCGTCTTCGGCAGGGCCTCGACGAAGGCGACCTGACGCGGATATTTATAGGGCGCGATCTCGGCCTTGACGTGTTCCTGCAATTCCTTCGCCAGATCCGGGCCCGGCTCCCAGCCCTCGCGCAGCACGATATAGGCCTTGACCACCATGCCCCGTTCCGGATCCGGCGCGCCGACGACGCCCGTCTCCGCCACCGCCTCGTGGATCAGAAGCGCCGCCTCGACCTCCGGGCCGGCGATGTTGTAGCCGGAGGAGACGATCATGTCGTCGTTGCGCGCCTGATACCAGAAATACCCGTCTTCATCGATCAGGTAGGAATCACCGGTGACGTTCCAGCCGTCGATGACGTATTGGCTCTGGCGCGGATCGTCGAGATAGCGGCAGCCCGTCGGGCCGCGCACGGCGAGGCGCCCCACTGTTCCCGCCGGCAGATCCTCCCCGTCGGGCCCGATCACCTTCGCCTCGTAGCCGGGAACGGGCTTGCCGGTGGCGCCGGGGCGGATCTCGTCTTCGCGTGCGGCGATGAAGATATGCAGCATCTCGGTCGCGCCGATCCCGTCCATCAGGCTGATCCCGGTCGCCGCCTTCCACGCATCGAATGTCGCCCTGGGCAGCGGCTCTCCGGCGGAGACGCATTTGCGCAGGCTGGAGAGATCATGCTCCCCGCGCTTGTCCAGCATGGCGCGATAGGCGGTCGGCGCGGTGAAGCAGACGCTGGCGCGGTATTTCTCGATGGCCGGCGCCAGCTCATTCGGCCCGGCTTTCTCGAGCAGCACCGCCGAGGCGCCGATATGCAGCGGAAACAGCACGATCCCGCCCAGACCGAAGGTGAAAGCGAGCGGCGGCGAGCCGATGAAGCGGTCATCCGGCGTCGCGCCCAGGACGTTGCGGGCATAGGCATCGCAGATGGCAAGCATGTCGCGGTGGACATGCATCGTGCCCTT
>PXAW01000412.1 GCA_003567055.1 Hyphomicrobiales bacterium | reverse complement strand
TGGGATGGCGGCTCATGGTTGTGGAAGAACAGCCGTGGCGGCGAGCGCAAGCAGACCCGCGACACACAGGCCCGGGATGGCAACGAGATCAACGAGCTGATCGCACCGCAGCCGCAAGACATCATGGTCTACAAGCAGAAACCGTCGGGTTTCGCCGGTACGCCGCTGTTGTCCTACCTGACATTGCTGCGTGCCGACAGCGTCATCGTCGTCGGCACCACGACCTCGGGGTGTGTGCGGGCGACTGTGATCGATGCCTTCTCGAACAATTTCCGCGTCGCGGTCATGGAGGAAGGCTGTTTCGATCGCAGCCAGGCGAGCCATGCCATCAACCTCTGCGACATGCATGCCAAATACGCGGATGTGGTGAGCACGGGAACCATTCTCGATTTCATCGAGGGCTTGCCTGACGGCCTGTTCGCCGGGACGGCACCGCAGGTCACCCAGGCTGCCGAGTAACGCGCAAGCGGTGCGGCGCAAGAGCCGTCGCACCGCAATTCGAGGACATCGACCGATGAAGATCAAGACGGCGGACTGGGTATTCGTGGGCGTGGCGCTCGCGTCGGGGGCTGCGTGCTGGGCGCTGCTCGGACCATCCGGGGTACGCGCAGGACTAGGCGATGCGGGCGATCTTCTGCTCATGATCATGCCCCAACTCGGCGCCGGTCTGCTGATCGGCGGCCTCGTACAGCAATTTGTGGATCGCGAACGTGTGGCCGGGATGCTCGGGCAGAATTCCGGCTTTCGCGGGCTGGGCCTCGCCTCCGTGGCCGGGATGCTGACGCCCGGCGGCCCCTTCGCCTCGTTCCCGCTCGTCTATGCGTTGTGGGTAGCCGGTGCCGATGCGGGCGCGCTGATCGCCTTCATCACCGCATGGTCGCTGATCGGCATCAACCGCCTCGTCATCTGGGAATTGCCCTTCATGGGGGCTGATTTCGCGCTGCTTCGGTTCTTCGTCAGCCTGCCGCTACCGATCCTGGCGGGACTGATCGCACGCTGGCTGGTTCTGGCAACACCGCTGAAGATCCGCGAGGCGCCGCGCTCATGACCCCGGTTGCCCTCATACTGTGGGCTCTTGTTGCGGCATTGGCGGCTATGGTCGGCGCGCGCAAGGGTGCAGCGGGGCTGCGCGGCGCGGGAGCCTTCGCCGTGGGCCAGGCATCCGTATTGCTGATCAGGCTGCCGATGGCCCTGCTCGCCGCTTCCTTTCTCACTCAGATTCTTCCGACCGACAAAGTCGCAGCCGTCCTGGGACCCGAAACAGGCCTTTCGGGCATCCTGCTCGCATCCGTCGTCGGTGGATTGCTGCCCGGCGGGCCGATGCTGTCGTTTCCGCTGGCACTCGTCGTCTGGCAATCGGGCGCCGGCGAGGCCCAGACGGTGGCTTTGCTGGCCGGATGGTCGGTCTTCGCCATGCATCGGATGCTGGCCTTCGAGGCTCCGATCATGGGGTGGCGCTTTGTTGCGTTGCGCCTCTTGTCGAGCAGCGCCCTGCCTTTGATGGCCGGGCTGCTGGCTGCCGCAGTGCTGGGTCTGCTCGATATTCTGTTCCTCTGACAACTCAAAAGGAGAAATACCATGACACCCGATCGTTTCGAAGATCATTGCTGGAAAGATGCCGTACCGCAGGACTTGATTGACCTGTACGCGCCCTATGCGCGCGAGACCTTCGTCGGGCCGAAGCCTGCGCTGTTGTGCATCGATTTCTACAATATCGTCTATCGCGGCGGTGCAAAGAATCCGCTGGAAATCCAGGAAGAGCATCCCAATACATGCGGAATGTATGCGCATGCAAGCATCGAGCCGACGAAGAAACTGATCGCGGCGGCGCGTATGGCCGGCGTACCGATCTTCTATTGCACGCAGGATTTCCGCCCCATGAACCGCCCGCCCGGCGTGGGCTCGACGAAGCGTCAGAAGGTCGAGTGGAAGAAAGAGGATTTCGATATCTACGAGCCTCTCGCTCCGCAGGATGGTGACGTCGTGATCTACAAGCAACGCGCCAGCATCTTTCAGGGAACGCCGATCGTGTCGCACCTGAATTATCTGGGCGTGCAGAGCCTGATCGTCTGCGGTGAAAGCACGTCCGGCTGCGTGCGCGCATCATGCGTCGATGCGTATTCGAACGGCTTCCACGTCTCTCTGGTGGAGGAATGCACGTTTGATCGGCATGAGCTGATTCACAAGATCAATCTCTTCGATCTGCACCACAAATACGTCGACGTCATGCACCTTGACGAGGTTGTGCAGCATCTGGGTGGAATGACCGAAGGCAAGATCGCGGCTGAATAGTCAGTTCGTCATCTTGCGCCCGCGACATGCAACGGGGCGGAACTCCTTGCCTTACAGCGAGGAGGCCCGCCCCGGAAACACGTGGCCGGAATCTCTGTCGAGACGATGCGCCGCGCTTGCGGCTTAGAGCGCATGCCGACCTGACGGAGTCAGGCCGGGCGCTCTAAGTCATTGCTCAACGCATCATTTTCTCCGTCAGCCGGTATCCACCTGACGGAATGATGCTCTAATCGCTCGCGCCGCCCTCCACGAATTCCTCGACGAGTGCGTCCACCGCCACCAGACCATCGGCATCGGCGATCAGCGGGTTCATGTCGAGGGATCGAATGCGATGATCCTGCATGATCGCCCCGGCTGCCATGACCGCATCGACGACACTTGCCCGATCGATCCGGATGCGTCCGCGGATCTTTTCGAACATCGGTGCAAGGCGCAGCTTCCCGAGTTGTGCTTCGACCTCTTCACGAGTGAAGGGCGGCAGCAGGAGGATGTTGTCGGGCATTGCCTCGACGAGTTCACCGCCGTCGCCAACCATCACGACAGGGCCGAAATGCGGGTCGATATGGCCACCGATCACGATTTCACGCTCGCCGCGCATCATTTCGCCGATCAGGATCCCGGAGATCTCCCACCCGCCGGCTTTCACACGCGCCGTGATATCGTCATAGGCACGCGCGACATCCTCCTCGGTGGAAAGGCTTGTCCTGACGAGGCCATGATCGCTCTTGTGCGGGATTTCGGCCGAACAGGCCTTGAGCACGACTGCGCCGCCGTTGCTGCGCAAGAATGCGAGCGCCTCCTCCACACTGGAACACAGCTGCCTGCGCATGCAGGTGATGCCGTATTCCTCCAGGATCGCGAGGGAGCGGCTTTCATCCAGGACGCGGGACGCGCGATCGGGGAGCGCTTTCGGGGCGAAAGCCTCACGCGATGCTGCAGCCGCGATCTGCTCATGGTGGCGCGCAAACCGGCCAAGCGCCGTGATCGCCTGCTCGTCGGTCGGGAAGCAGGGTATGCCCAGTTCGGTGAATGCGGCGCGCACCTTCGGCTGCGGGATCGCCGCCACGAGGGGTATCTTGAACCGATCCACGAAATCGCGCGCATCCCGAGCGAAACGCGGATAATCATAGCCCTCGCCGCTCACCGGAATTCCGACGATCAGGGCATCGACGGCTTCGTCCGCACCGAGCGCCGGCAGCACCTGGCTGAACAGTCCGCTATTGCTCAAAAGCGCTGCGGTGATGTCGATGGGGTTCACGGTTGCGGCGAATTCGGGAAGGATCTCGCGAAGGTTCGCGACAGTCGGATCACTCAGCCGCGCAAGCTGGAATCCCTCCCTCTCCGCAGCATCCGCCGAGAGGACGCAGGTCGCTCCCGAATTGCTGACGATCGCCAGATTACGCCCGCGCGGCGGCGCGGCCTTCAGATAGAGTTCGGCGGAATCGACCAGATCCGCTGTTCCCGTGGCGCGCCAGATGCCGACCTTCTCGAAGAACGTGTCCACCAGACGGTCCGAGGTGGCGATCGCGCCGGTATGGGATGCGGCGGCGCGGCGCCCGTCATCCGAGCGACCCGATTTCACGGCGATCATGCGCACGCCGCGCTCATGCGCAAGACGCGCCGCCTCGGCCAGATTCTCAGGATCGGCAAGGCTTTCGAGGTAGAGCAGGACGAGCCTGATATCGGGGTCCTGAACGACGGAAATCGCCAGCTCCGAAACGGTGACATCGACATCGTTGCCCGTCGAATGGACGTGGCGGACACCGATCCCGCGCTCGCGCAGCAGGCCGTAGGGAACGACGCTCATGGCGCCGCTCTGGCTGATACAGGCCACCGGGCCGTCGGCGGGCGGAGCCTCCAGGAACATCGTTGCGAAGGACAGTACCGCACCATTGCCGAAATTCGCGACCCCGAGGCTGTTGGGCCCGATGAGACGCATGCCGGCCTTCCGCGCAATGGCGCGCATCTCCTGTTCGAGCGCCTTGCCGGCAGCGCCGGTTTCACCGAATCCGCTGGCCATGATCACCGCTGCGCCCACCCCCAGTTCGGCACAGGCCGCCACGGATTCCTTCACCGCAGCGCCCGCCACCGCGATGATCACCGCATCCGGTACCTGCGGCAGCTCGGAAACGGACTTGTAGGCCTTCAGCCCCTGCACTTCCGTGCGGGCGGGGTTGATCGGATAGATCTCGCCCTGAAAGCCGAACATGCGCATGAAGCGAATGGGGCGTCCGCCGATCTTGTTGGGATTGTCCGAGGCGCCGATGATCGCGACGGAGGCGGGGTTGAGCAGGCGGTCAATTGTCATCGGTCTTCTCCCCGATCGAGGTGAATTTCAGCAGATGGGCGTCGCCGCGTTCCGCAAACGATAGTTCCACGCGGTCACCGACGGCGAGGCCGGGGCTGCAATTGCCCATCACGCGCACGCCCTCATCGAGATCGACGAGGCAGATCCCGTACGGTACGAGCGCGCGGTATTCCGGGTTGGGGGCGATATGAGCCACGGTGATCGCAGCGACGACACCGCGCCCTCCGGCGCGCACCGTTGAAGGGTCCGGGGCGCCGCAGCGCGGGCAGAAATCGCGCGCGAACGCTTCCAGTGCCCCGCAGGACGAACATTTGAAAAGACGCAGTTCGCCCTTGCGGCAGCCTTCGCGATAGAGAT
>PXAW01000292.1 GCA_003567055.1 Hyphomicrobiales bacterium | reverse complement strand
GGCCTCCTTCTTCCAGCAGTCGGGCCGCGCGGGCCGGCGCGACCGCGAGAACCTGGCCGTGCTCGTCGGCGTCGGGTTGGGGCGCTTTGCCTATACGCCGCTGCTGCCGGCGCTGGTCGCGCAGGACTGGCTGAGCGAGGCGCAGGCGGCCTATGCCGGTGCGGCCAATCTGGCCGGCTACCTCGCCGGCGCGCTCGTGGCGCAGGCGCTTGCCGCACGCCCCGAACGCATCGCCATCCTCAACGGCGCGCTCGTCGCGGCGGCGATCAGCCTGATCGCCTGCGCCTGGCCGCTGGGTTTCTTCTGGATGGCGCCATGGCGCTTCGTGGCGGGGATGGCGGGTGCCTTCGTCATGGTGCTCGGCCCCGCCACCATCCTCGCCGCCACCTCCGCACAAGCGCGCCCCCGGGTATCCGGCATGATCTTCGTCGGCGTCGGTCTTGGCATCATCCTCTCGGGAACGCTCCTGCCCGCCATCGCCGCCTCGGGGCTGGTGGTCGCCTGGCTCGCTCTCGGGATTACCGCCTGCGCGCTCACCGCCGCGACCTGGCGGCTCTGGCCACGGGCGGAATTGCCGGCTGCCCCCTCCTCCGCCGCCCTGCCCGGCCGGCTGACAGTGCTCCTGATCATCATCGCCTATGCCAGCGACGGGATCGGCTTCGTGCCGCATACGCTGTTTCTCTCGGATTTCGTCGCGCGCGGTCTCGATCAGGGGGAATTCGCCGGCGGGATCTACTGGGCCGTGTTCGGTATCGGTGCCGTCGTCGGCGCGCCGGCCTGCGGGCTCATCGCCGGCCGGTTCGGGCTGATGCCGAGTTTCATCGGCGCGCTGCTGGTGAAGGCCTTCGCCGTGGCCCTGCCGCTCGTCGCGACGCAGGCGCCCGTGCTGGCGCTCTCTGCCTTTCTCGTGGGCGCGCTGACGCCTGGCATGGTCGCGCTCGCGGCGGGGCTTTCGGCGATGCTGGCGCACGGGCCGGCCCAGGCGCGGCTGTTCGGGGCGATGACCATCGCCTTCGCGCTGGCTCAGGCGGGTGGCGGTTATCTGATGAGCTGGATCTTCGGCTGGACGCAGAGCCACATGCCGCTCTTCACACTGGGTGCGGCGATGCTCGCCGCCGGCGCGGTCGCGGCAAGCGTGGCGGCCATCCGGCTGAGACGCGGCTGACGGGCGATCAGCCCTCGGAATCAGCCTCGCCACGCCGGCTGCGTGCGCGCTTTCCCGCGCGGGGGCCGGCCTTGCGGCAATACAGCTCCATGCGGTGATGCACCAGCTCGTAGCCGTGCTCCGCCGCGATCTCCGCCTGCAGGCGCTCGATCCGCTCCGAATAGAATTCGATCACGTCGCCCGTTTCGAGGTCGATGATATGGTCGTGATGCGGGGCGTCCGCCGTCTCAAAACGCGAGGGCGCTCCCTCGAAGGCGTGGCGCTGGACGACGCTCTGACCTTCGAGCAGGCTCAAAGTGCGATAGACTGTGGAGAGCGAGACGGAGGCGTCGATCTCGCGGGCGCGGCGATGCAGCTCGGTCGCATCCGGATGATCAGCGGCAGCGGCCAGCACGCTGAGCAACGCTGCGCGCTGGCGGGTGATGCGCACGCCCTTGTCGCGCAGGGCGCGCTCCAGCTCGGCGACCTTCTCCGCCTGGTCGCCGCTCTCGCCCACCTGTTCCGCCGCCTGTTCAGCCAAGGCGAATCCCCCGTCCGTGTCGCCTGACCCACAGCCTAGCCATTTGCCACGGCGGTTCAAGGCGCATGACCGGGCGTGCGATCACAGGGCGCGCGATCACAGCAAGCCGAGCTCGGCCAGTTCGCGGCGCATATCCTCCGGCATGGCCGCGAGCCCCTGCGCCGCCTCGCGGGTGAGATCGGCAGGCGCGTCCTTCGCTTCCAGATAGCGCCAGCCCTGGAACGGGCGGCAGGGGCGCGGCTCGACCGGGATCACCTTCGGCGCGAGCACGAGATGGCAGCGCCCGATCCCGCCGGCATCGGTAAACGGGCGGATCGCCTCGAGATTCTGGCGCGCGCTGATCTGCCCCTTGATCACCCAGTAAAGCGAGCCGCCGCCGACGATCTCATCGGCGCGCTTGGGCACCATACGCGTCGTATGCGCCTGTTCGAAGGGCCGGCCCAGACGTCTGGCGAGAATGCGGGTCTCCTCGATCCATTCCTCCAGATCGCGGATCGACTCGGCGCCGACACAGAGCTTGAGCAGATTCAAGGCCACGAAGCGCGCTCCCTCATGCATATGGGCTTGGTCCCACGATTCTAGCGCGAATTGCGCATATGGCGAGCCATCGCGCAACAGCTCCCGGACGGCGTCCACAAGGACGAGGCCACCTCCGGCATCAGGCCCGGGCAAGCGATCTCTGCAATTCGTTTCAGGAGGGCTTAACCGTTGCGTGCAAAGCCGTTGCAGCTTGGCTATACGCGAGCGCCAAAGTCGGCTACAAGACGAAACTGTATTGGAATAGTACAACCCCGCCCCGGAAAGAAACGAATTTCGGATAATTTTGAAACATATTGTGCCGTGAGGCGAAAAACTGTTTGAACCTTGCGAGAATTTACTAACGAAAATTAAGACCTTTCCGTTTGCTATCGCCCTCCGGATGACTACCAATACATCCACCAACCAAGAAGGGGGTAGTCGATGTACGTCATTGTTGATGACAGGGACCTCGTGACGACCGGATATCGAACCGGCTTCGATCGCGAGGGTGTGGCCGCCATGGGCTTCAAGCCGGGCGATTTCCATGACTGGATCAGCGCAGCCGATGATCCGGACGTCTCCGCGATCGAAGCGATCCTGCTGGGTGATTGTGCCGAGCGCGAGCGCTATCCGCGCCTCGCCAAGAGCCGTTGCCAGGCACCGGTAATCGCCATGAACGACACCAATTCGCTGGAGCAGACGCTCGGTCTCTTCGCCGCCGGTGTCGACGACGTGGTGCGCAAGCCGATCCATGTGAAGGAAATCATGGCCCGTGTGGGCGCCTTCAATCGCCGGACGCTCGAGCGCGCGGAAATGTGCGAGATCGACGAGATGCGGATCTATTTCGACGGGCGCGACCCGGAGATCCGTGGCGAGACGCTGATGCTGCCGCGTCGCGAGCGTCGCATTCTCGAATACATGGTGCGCAATCGCGGAAAACGTGTCCAGCGCGCGCAGATCTTCAACGCGATCTACGGCGTCTTCAACGAAAACGTCGATGAATGCGTGGTCGAAAGCCATATCAGCAAGCTGCGCAAGAAGTTGCGGACCGAACTGGGTTACGATCCGATCGATTCCAAACGCTATCTCGGCTACATGTTCCGCTGAGTGCGACAACACGATCCGCAATTTTCGCGGATTGCCGTAAAGTTTTCATCTTCTGATTGTGTATCGCAGTTGGTTTCGCGCATCTCGCGCTTCTCGTCCGGCCATGGGTGCCGGAAAAAATCCGAAGGAATATGCAGCCGTGGCGAAATGGCACGCATCTGCGGGTATTTCGTGCACAGACACCATGGGCGCTGCGACAAATGTGGGCTGGACTTTGCGCCATGCCTCGCCAACGATCATGCATACTTTTCGTCAAGCATGATCGGATTCAACGATGACACTTGCCAACGGGCGTGAGCTTCTCTCGATACCCGGCCCGACGACGGTTCCCGACCGTGTCCTCTCCGCCATGCATCGCCCGGCCATCGACATCTATGCCGGCGACCTGCTCGACACCACGGATGACTGCCTCGCCGGGCTGAAACGGATCTTCGGCACGAGCGCGGGCCATTGCTACATCTATGCAGCCAACGGCCACGGCGCCTGGGAGGCCGCGCTGACCAACGTACTCTCGCGCGGCGACAAGGTCCTCGTCCTGCAAAGCGGGCGATTCGCCGTCGGCTGGGGGGAGATGGGGCATCTGCTCGGCCTCGATGTCGAGGTGCTGGAGCAATCCTGGCGCCTGCCCGTCGATCCGCAGGCCGTCGAGGCACGACTGCGCGCCGATACCGCACATGAGATCAAGGCCGTGCTGGTGGTGCAGATCGACACCGCATCCGGCGTCGCAAACGACATCGCTGCCATCCGCAAGGCCATCGACGCTGCCGGCCACCCGGCGCTCTACATGGTCGATACCATCGCCTCGCTGGGCACCGTGCCCTTCTCGATGGACGATTGGGGTATCGATGTCGCGCTTTCCGGCTCGCAGAAAGGCCTGATGACCCCGCCCGGCCTGAGCTTCGTCGCGCATAACCAGCGCGCTTTCGAGGTCCATGCCCGCGCCGATCTGCGCACGCGCTACTGGGACTGGACCGAGCGCCACGGCCCGCAGCATTACCAGAAATATTGCGGCACGCCGCCCGAGCACATGCTCTTCGGCCTGCGTGAAGCGCTCGCCATGCTGTCCGAGGAAGGGCTCGACGCGGTCTGGCGCCGCCATCGCCTGCTCGCCGAGGCGACGCGGGCGGCGGTCGGGGTCTGGTCGCGCGGCGGTGCGCTCGATTTCAACATCGAAGTGCCGCAGGCCCGCGCGGATTCGGTGACCTGCGTGCTGATGGGCGACGGCTACACGCCGGAGCCGATCCTCGAATATTGCAAGACGCATTGCGGCGTCGTCGTCGGCGTCGGGATCGGCGAGCTTTCCGGCAAGGCGCTGCGGCTGGCCCATATGGGCCATACCAACGCGCCGATGGTGCTCGGCATGCTCGGCGCCGTCGAGATGGCCCTGCAGGCGCTCGACGTGCCGCATGAGCGCGGCGGCGTGCAGGCGGCGATCGATCACCTCGCCGGCGCCGTCAAGGCCTGATCCGGGAGCGCGGGCGCCGGGCGGGAGAGCCGCCGGCGCCCTTCCCGCGAGGATCCGGCGCTCAGCCCTGCAGCGCGGCCCACATCTCGCGATCGCGCTCCGCCGTCCAGATCACCGGATGGTCGATGCCCGATGCCTCGTCGAAGGCGCGCGCGACATTGAAGGGCTGGCAGTGCTCGTAGATGGCGAAATCGGCG
>PXAW01000446.1 GCA_003567055.1 Hyphomicrobiales bacterium | reverse complement strand
GATCCCGCCGCGCAGGCCGATCAGGGTGAAATGCATGCCGTTGCCCAGCATGATCAGCACGATGCCCAGAAGGAGAGCCCAGACGCCTGCAAACACCTTGAACATGCACCGCCCTCTCGCACCCGGGAATCAGCGACCGACCTTGACTATGCACTCCCGAGGCTATGCCTCTGTCCCGGAAGCGTCGTTTGCCCGCCTGACACCGAAACCGGACCGAAGACAGGCCAATTCAGAGCCACGCGCAGCCCCACATTGCGTGGATTGATCTGGTGCGAGATCCCTGAAGGGAAAGGTTCTTCAGCGAGGAAAACACATTGCCAGAGGTGTATTGCGGCTCAAGCCTAGCAGATCGAATCAGTGGAACGAAACATCTTGACCGCCTTCGCGTTGATCGCGAGCGCATCCGGGCCTTTGCCCGGGATCGGGCCTTCTGCATCACCGTTGCAGCCGGCATCGCGCTGGGAGACTGAACGACTGAAAGGGAGACAGTGCCATGACCGAAGGTTTGATGATCCCGCATGAATGCCGCGTCGTCGTCGGAGACGGGCGCAAGGTGCTGGTCCTGCGCAATCACGGCTCACCCATCGCGCCGGATCTGCGTGTCGAGGATGTGTTCAAGGCCCCCGACAACCCCGCCACCAGCGAGCAGGGCACCGACCGCCCCGGACGCGCCATGGGCGTCGATGACCGACGCTCGGGCATGGAGCAATCCGACTGGCATCAGCTCGCAGAACAGCGCTTCGCCAAGGAGATCGCCGAAACGCTGGAGCGCATCCGGCGCGAGCGCGGCGTGAAGAGTTTCGTCCTGGTCGCTCCGCCGAAGATCCTCGCGGAATTACGGCATGATATCAGCCATCAGGTCCGCGACATCGTCATCGCCGAGGTGGCCAAGGATCTCACCGGCCACCCCGTTCCCGATATCCAGCGCAACCTCACCGACTGAGCCGGCTCACGCCTCGGCGGGCTTGTCCTGAGGCGCGACGGCGTATTGCGTCTCGTCGACGGGTTCGAGCCATTCCACATGTACCCCGTCGATATGCTCGTGAATGGCGATATGCGTCATCGCCCGGTCCGGCGACGCGCCGTGCCAGTGCTTCTCGCCCGGCGGGATCCACACGGTATCGCCGGGCCGGATGATCCGCACCGGCCCGCCCCAGACCTGGATGCGACCGATTCCGGCGACGACATGCAGCGACTGCCCGAGCGGATGCGTGTGCCAGTTGGTGCGCGCGCCCGGCGAGAAGATCACGCGGACCGCCTTGGCGCGGGCCGGCTCCGGCGTCTCCACGATCGGATCCTGCCAGACTTCGCCGGTGAAATACTCCGCCGCCACGCGCCGTGAGGGCCGGGATTCGGCTCTGAAGATATCCATGAAATGCTCTCTCCCTGTTGAACGCAGGATTGGGCCGCAACCACGCGCCGGGGTCAAGCGGCGTATCGCGACACGCCGCTTTGCGCCGCTGCAATGGCGCAGCATCCAAGGCTTGCGCGGAAGCCTTTGCCAGACGCTCCGATCCGGGCCATCATCGCCCGGTCATGAGTGCTTCACCGATCCTGCCCCCCTTTCTGCCCCCCTCACCCGCCCGCCGCAGCATCGCGCCACCGCGCGCCTGGAGCGAATCCTACGGCGTCGCGCGCCATCCGGTATGGCTGTTCGGTGCCGGGCATGTCGGGCGGGCACTCGTCCTCGCGCTCGCGCCGCTGCCCTTCGCTGTGACCTGGTGCGACAGCCGCGAGGGCGCGTATCCCGCGCATATCCCGGCCAATGTCACGCCCCTGCGCCATGACGCGCCGGATGTGCTCGTCGCACAAATCCCTGCCGGCGCCTTCGTCCTGGTGATGAGCCACAGCCACCCGATCGATCTCGCCGTCACGGCGGCGGCTTTGGCGCGCGATGATCTGCCCTTTGTGGGGCTGATCGGCTCGAAGACGAAACGCGCGCGTTTCGAAAAGCGCTATCGCGAACTCGGCATTGCCGATGAGCGCATCGCGCAGCTTTCCTGCCCGATCGGGATCGCGGGCATCACCGACAAGGACCCCGCCATCATCGCCGCCGCGACGGCGGCGCAGCTTCTGGCCCTGCGCGAAACGCTGCCCCATCAGGAGATCACCGATCATGCATGACGACGATGCCCGCTTCCTCGCCCATGCGGTGCGACTCTCGCGCGAGCATATGAACGAAGGCGCTGGCGGGCCCTTCGGTGCGGTGATCGTGCGAGACGGCACGATCCTCGCCGAGGGCTGGAACCAGGTCACTTCCGCGAATGATCCCACGGCGCATGCGGAAGTCGTCGCGATCCGGCGCGCCTGTCAGGCCGTCAGTGACTTTTCGCTCAAAGGCGCCGTGCTCTATACCAGCTGCGAACCCTGCCCGATGTGCCTCGCCTCGGCCTATTGGGCGCGCGTGGCGCGGATCGTCTATGCCAATACCCGCGCCGATGCGGCGGCGATCGGGTTCGACGATTCCTTCATCTATGACGAGATTCCAAAGCCGCCGGAGGCGCGCAGCCTGCCGATCGAGCATCACCCGAACGCGGATGCGAAGGCGGTGTTCGAGGCCTGGCTGACCAAACCCGACAAGATCGCCTACTGATCGCTTCTTGCGCGCTGCTTGCGCAGCTCCTCGAGCACATGGACCCGCAGGGCCGAAGACAGGTTCTCACCGGCGCGCCCGGCATCGATCTCGGCGACGAGTTTCTGCAAGGCGATGCCGCGTGCCGAGGCGATGCGGCGCAGCTCCTCCCAGAACGGCTCCTCCAGCGAAATCGAGGTGCGGTGGCCGGCGATCGCGATGGAGCGCTTGATGACGCCGCGCGGCCGGTCAGTCATTGCCGGGCCCGGCATCATCGGCGTCGTCACCATCCCGCGCGCCGAGGCGATGGCCATCGAGCCGGGCAGCGTCGCGGGTGCGCTCGCTCTCGGTGAGCTCTTTCTCGCTCTTCCTGCGACCGAATTTCACCCGGTTATCGGCGGCTTCGCGCTCGGCCTCGGCGCGCGCCTTGCGCTTGCGAAACTGACGCAGATTGACGATATCGCCACTCATCGCCTCACCTCTTCTTCTTCGGCGCCTTCGCCGCGATCATGTCCTGCGGACGCACGATGGAATCGAATTCATCCGCATCGACCTTGCCGGAAGCCAGCGCCTCCTCGCGCAGGGTGGTGCCCTTCTTGTGAGCGGCCTTGGCGATATCGGCGGCGGCATCGTAGCCGATCGTCGGCGCGAGCGCGGTGACGAGCATCAGCGAGCGTTCGAGCAGATCGCCGATACGCTCGCGATTGGCGGTGATGCCGGCGACGCAGTTATCGGTGAAGCTGCGCGCGCCATCTGCCAGCAGCCGGATGCTCTGGAGCATGTTGAAGGCGATCACCGGCTTGAACACGTTGAGCTCCAGATGCCCCTGCGAAGCGGCGAAGGCGATCGTCTGGTTGGCGCCCATGACCTGCGCACAGACCATGGTCAGCGCTTCCGCCTGGGTCGGATTGACCTTGCCCGGCATGATCGAGGAGCCGGGCTCGTTCTCCGGCAGCGACAATTCCGCCAGCCCCGAGCGCGGGCCCGATCCGAGCAACCGGATATCGTTGGCGATCTTGAACAGGCCGGTGGCGAGCGCGGTCAATGCCCCATGGGCGAAGACGAAGATGTCGTGGCTCGCCAGCGCCTCGAACTTGTTCGGTGCCGTCTCGAAGGGCAGATCGGTCAGGCGCGCGATTTCCTGCGCGAAGTCTTCGGGAAAAGCTGGATGGGCGTTGAGCCCGGTGCCGACGGCCGTGCCGCCCTGGGCGAGGTCGAGCAGCGCCGGCAGGCTCGCCTCGATCCGCCCGATCGCATGGGCGACCTGCGCGGCATAGCCCCCGAATTCCTGCCCCAGCGTGATCGGGGTGGCGTCCTGCATATGGGTGCGCCCGATCTTGACGATATCGGAAAATTCCTCCGACTTGCCGGCAAGCGCTTCATAAAGATGCATCAGGGCCGGTAGCAGGCTGCGATGGATTTCCTCGACGGCGGCGATATGCATCGCGGTGGGAAAGGTGTCGTTGGATGACTGGCCCATATTGACGTGATCATTGGGGTGGACCGGCGCCTTCACGCCGCGCCCGGCGCCGAGCAGCTCGTTGGCGCGGTTGGCGATCACCTCGTTCGCGTTCATGTTGGACTGGGTGCCCGAGCCCGTCTGCCAGACGACGAGGGGGAATTCCGCGTCATGCTTGCCGTCAGCCACCTCCTGCGCCGCGCTGACGATGGCATCGGCGACCTTCGCATCGAGCAGGCCGAGCTTGTGATTGGTACGTGCCGCCGCGAGCTTCACCAGCCCCAGCGCGCGCACCATCGGCTCGGGCATGCGCTCAACGCCGATGCGGAAATTCTGGAGGGAGCGCTGCGTCTGCGCGCCCCACAAACGATCGGCGGGAACGGCGATCTCGCCGAAGCTGTCGGTCTCGATACGGGTCTCGGTTTCGGCCATGCTCTTCCTCCCGCACTGTCAACGCCCCACATCATAGGTCGTTCGGCCCGAATCGCGAGGCCCTGGAGGACACTATGACGCAAGCAGCCCCGATCCGCGACGCCGGGATCAGCGATATGACGGATACGCCGATCACCGGAGCGGGCCTGCGCCCGCCAGCGCCCGTTCCCCAGACCCGTCCGGCCGATCTGTTCGGTTTCCTCGCAGCCGCGCGCAAGAATCCGCTGACGACCTGGACGAAGGCGCATTTCGAAAAGCCGATCCTCTACGGCAAGGGCGTGATGGGTCGCGTGCTCGTGCTCAACGAGCCGGAGGCGATCCGGCATGTCCTGCTCGACAATGCCGGCAATTACCGCAAGGACGACCTGCAACGCCGGGTGCTCGCCCCCGGTCTCGGCGAGGGGCTGCTCACCGCCGAGGGCGATGAATGGAAGCTTCTCAGACGCACGCTCGCGCCATTATTCTCGGCGCGCAACGTCACCGGCTTTCTCTCCATCATGGATGACAGCGCACAGCGCCTCGTCG
>PXAW01000044.1 GCA_003567055.1 Hyphomicrobiales bacterium | reverse complement strand
CGCCATGTTCGTCGAGCTCGCCGAGGAAAGCTTCGGCACCGTGCAGACGCAGGATGAGGTCGAATTGCGCGTGTTGATCCCCGCTTTCATGATCTCGGAATTGCGGCGCGGCTTCGAGATCGGCTTCATCATCGCCCTGCCCTTCCTGGTGATCGACATCATGGTCGCCACGATCATCATGTCGATGGGCATGATGATGATGCCGCCCACGGTGATCGCCCTGCCCTTCAAGATCCTGTTCTTCATCCTGATCGATGGCTGGAACCTGCTCGTCGGCGGCCTCGTGCGGTCATTCTTCTAGCCCGGTGCGCGGTCATACCCGGCGTCCGTGCCCTTGCCCTGATCGACCGATGCGGCTTCGATGGCGACTCGTGGGCGTTGCGCGCCAGAATGTGGTTGCGGGCGTGCCGCTCGACGAAACCGGCAAAACGATCGAAGCGCAACTCCTGATAGGAGTTTACGGCAAATACGCTCGTGATGGCTGACGCGCGATGCATGCCTCATCGGGGCGGATCGTTGCTTCCGGTCACGCCGATAGGATGCATCCACCGCAAAACGCGAGACCGGAATTGCGTTGCGCCCCGGCGAAGCGCCTACCCTTCCCTGCGACCGTCCGGATGCGTCTTGCCTTTCACCGCGCCGGGCTTGCCGGCGACGAAGCCTTCTTCGAGATAGGCCAGGATTTCGTCGGTCGAGACCACCTTGGCCACCGTGCTGCTTGCGACCTTGAGCGCGATCTCCTGATTGGCCGTCGCCGTCGCCACCGCATCGCCGACCACGACGACGTCATATCCGCGCGAGTTCCCGGCATAGGCGGTGCTCAGCACGCATTCATCGGTCCACAGCCCGACGATGACGATGGTATCGATGTCGAGCGCCTTCAGCTTCTCGTCGAGATAGGAGCGGCCCTTCTCGTCGAAGGTCCAGAACATGTCGAGATGCTTGCCGTGATAGAGCCAGCCCGCGTCACGCTCCTCCGGCGTCGGCGCGATCTCGGCGAGCGGCTCCAGCCCCGGCGCGCCGGTGAAGACGTAAGCGGCGTTTTCGGGATTGTCCGGATCAAGCCCGCGCGGGCCGTACCAGCGGTCCATGGCGTTGGAAATACCGTCGTCGAAACGTCGGCTCCAGATGCTCCAGGCGATGCAGACCCCTTCGTTGCGCGCGCGCTGTTCGCGAAACGCGTTCACGATGCGGGCGAGTTTCGGCAGGATATCGCCGGCATAGGGGCGGTATTCCTCCTGGCAATCATCCATGAGCAGCGCGATCCGGCGCGGGCGATCTCCCAGATCCCAGGCGGCCCGGAAAGCCAGCGGCGTCTGATTCGGGCCGCCGGGTGTCTTGCTGTGATTGGGCATCGGCTCCTGCGCGATCGCCATGTCGCGATGCTTGCGCGGTTTCGCCAGGGCCTCACGCAGGGTGCGGATCTCGCTCTCGTCATCGATCATGATCGGTTTCCTCCTTGCGTCCGGTCTGTTTCTTCAACTTAAGCGATCGCCCGGTGTTCCGAGAAGGCGGCGTTCCGATGCGGTGGCCGGGTGCCGCACGAGGGCGGGCAAGGCCCCCGTGCGGACTGCCGACTAACTCTCGGGATTTTCCGATCCGCGCTGAAACGCGCTCTCCACACGCCACGCATTGCGCGCGAAGATCCAGGTCACCCATGCGGCGCCGGCACACAGGACAGCGCCGAGCACCAAGGTCAGGATCGCGCCCAGATGGAGGAGCCCGCCGACAGCCCAGGCGGTCGCGGCTGCGAGGCCGATCACTTCCGTGCCGACGAGGATGACGGCGCTGATCGCGATCAGATAAGCGCCAAAGCGCGGAGATTTGTCTTCTTTTGCTTGAATGGACATCGATATCGTTCCGATATGGCCGCCACAGGGGCCGCCGATTGCGTTGCCGGATCCGCGCGGCGGATCGGCGCTTTCTTGAAAGGTCGCAATCAAACAGGCGCCGGCGGCGCGCGGGCCCGGAACGCCATCACGCGCGTGCATGCGGGTGAGATACGCGGAATCGACCCTGAACCGGTCTGCGACAGCGCCGGGACCGCGGACCGGCGCGGCCGCGCGCGGGCATCCGCCTCGCCCTCCAAGGAAGCCGGGGCGATGACGAGCGGCTGCGCCGTCAGGGCATTGTCGATATCGGGGGCGCTCTGCGCTCCGGTCGCCGGGCCATCGTTGAACGCAGGCGCGCAAGGCAGCGCCGGAGCGATCATCAGGACGAGCGCGCAGAAAACGGTGGCCAGGCGCATCCGCAGACCGGAAAAGAAAATCTTCACGCCCGCGCCCTCCCGGAGCGGCAAGATGCAGATCGCATCGGTAGGACGTGATATTGGCGCTTTGCGGCACAACCATGTCGAAACGCCCGTGCCCGGCGGTTGACGAGGGCTTGCGCCACCGCCAGAAAGAACACGCGCTTCGCGTTCCTCTCGCGCCGTCACCCGGCTTTCGGCCAGATCATGGATGTCATCACGATCGTCGGCGTCGTCGCCGGCCTGTTCATCATCATTTCGCTCAGCGAGCCGCTGGCGGACAGGACGCGGCTGCCCTACACGGTGGTGCTGGCCATTATCGGCGTGATCATCGGCATACTTGCGATCTATGCAGCGGATACCGGGCCGTATCTGTTCGGCATCCCCGAGACCTTCCTCGTCTTCGATTTCAGCATCCGCTCGAACGTCTTTCTCTACGTGCTTCTGCCCACGCTGCTTTTCCAGGTCTCGCTGGGCCTGAACCTGCGGCGCATGGCGGATGACTGGGTGCCGATTCTGGTCATGGCCGTGCTGGCCGTGGTCGTCGCCACATTCGCGATCGGCTTCGCCCTCACCCCCTTCACCACCCTGCCCCTGATGGCCTGCCTGATGCTCGGCGCCATCGTCGCGACGACCGACCCCTCCGCCGTGGTCTCGATCTTTCGCAACATTGCTGCGCCGCAGCGGCTGACGCGAATCGTCGAGGGCGAGAGCCTGTTGAACGATGCCGCCGCCATCGCGCTCTTCGGCTTCTTCCTGACCTTCGTGATGATGGGCGTGCCGAACCCGACCCTGCGCGACGCGCTGGTCGACTTCCCCATCCTCATCTTCGGCGGGATCGCCGTCGGCTGGGTTGCGGCGCGGTTCTGTGCGATGGCGATGGCCGGGCTCGGGCGCTTTCCGCTCGCCCAGATCTCGCTCAGCTTCGCCCTGCCCTATCTCACCTATCTGATCGCAGAGCGCTCCTTCGGGTTCTCCGGCGTGATTGCCGTGGTGATGGCGGGGATGACGCTGAACTATCTCGGCCCCGGGCGCCTCGCGCCCGCCGCCTGGGCCTGGCTGCGCGAGGTCTGGGACGTGCTCGCGCATTGGGCGGGCGCGCTGATCTTTCTCCTCGCCGCCCTTCTCGTGCCGGGCCTGCTGGCCGATATCCAGTTATGGGACCTGTTTCTGATCGTGGTCGTCGTGGTGGCGGCCATCGCGGCCCGGCTGTTCATGCTCTATGCCGTCTTGCCCTCGCTGACCTGGCTGGGGCTCTCGCCGCGGGTGGAACCGGCCTACCGGATCGCGATCCTCTGGGGCGGCCTGCGCGGGGCCGTCACCCTTGCCCTTGCGCTGGCGGTGACGGAGAACCTGCGCGTGACCATCGACATCAAGCGGGAGGTGGGCATCCTCGCCACGGGCTTCACGCTGTTCACGCTGCTGGTTCAGGGAACGACGCTGCGGCGGGTGATCTCATATCTCGGGCTCGACAAGCTCTCGCCGCTCGATCGCGCCCTGTCGAACCAGGTCATCGCCGTGGCGCTCGCCAATGTGCGCGAGGAGGTCGCGAGCACGGCGAAGCGGCACGAGCTGAACCGCGAGATCGTCCGCTCGGAAGCCAAGCGCTTCGCCGAGCGCCTCGACAGCGCCATGCAGAAGGCGGAGGCGGTGGAGGACATCCTCGACCGCGACCGCATCACGCTGGGCCTCGTGGCGCTCGCGGGCCGGGAGCGCGACATGATCCTCGACACGTTCCGCGAGCAGCTGATCTCGGCGCGTCTGGCCGAGCGCATGCTCTCCGACGCCGATCGCCTGATCGAGCGCACCCGCGCCGGTGGTCGCGACCAGTATCGTGCAGCGGGCCGCGTGAGCCTCGCGCGTGGGCGCTGGTACAGGTTCGCCGTCCTGCTCCACAACCGCCTGCGCATCTCCGGCCCGCTGGCGCGGATGACGGCGGACCGGTTCGAGATCATGCTCAACCAGCGGCTGATCCTGCGCGATCTGCACGGCTATATCGACGGCAAGATCCGGCGCATCCACGGGCGGCGCCTCGCGGACCTGCTGCATGAACTGCTCAAGCGCCGCGAGGACGAAACGCGCTCGGCGCTGGAGGGGCTGCGGCTGCAATATCCGGGCTATGCCGAGGAGATCGAGCGGCGCTTCATCCGGCGCATCGCCCTGCGGCTGGAAGAGCGCGAATACGATATCCTGCGCCAGGACGGCCTGATCGGGCGCGAATTGTTCACGACGCTCAAGCAGGAACTCGCGGGAAAGCGCAAACGCGCCGAAGCCCGCCCGGCCCTCGATCTCGCCGTGCAGAAGACCGAGCTCGTGCGGCGCTTCCCGCTGTTTGCGGAGATGAGCGAGGCCAGCCGCGCGCAGCTCGCCCGGGCGCTGAAGGCGCGCTATGTGCAGCCCGGCGAGACCCTCATCCGTAAACGGGACACGCCGCGCGAGGTCAGCTTCATCGCCTCGGGTGCGGTCGAGATCGAGACGGCGGGCCAGAAGCACAAGCTGGGGCGCGGCGACATGTTCGGCCAGCTCGCCGTGCTCAGCCGCCAGACCCGGAACATCCAGGTCACCGCGATCAGCCATTGCGCCCTGCTCGTCCTCGACGAACCCAGCTTCCGCCGCCTGATGAAACGCAGCGAAACCATCCGCAATGCGGTGGCGGAAAGCGCAAAACGGCGCGGTGTGACGATTGACGAGCCGGGTTTACCGGGTTGAGGGGGGGTCAGGCTCTTGGCGGGTCGCGTGTTCAGTAGCGAATACGGGGTCAGCCTG
>PXAW01000531.1 GCA_003567055.1 Hyphomicrobiales bacterium | reverse complement strand
TCGCCCTCGGTGCGGTCATTCCCGGCGTGTTCGATGCGCTGGCAGCGCTCGAATTCGCCTCGATCAACTTCGTCGTGGCGGTGCTGATCTGGGCCATGGTCTATCCGATGATGGTGGCGGTGGATTTCACGTCGCTGGCGCGGGTGCATGAGCGACCCAAGGGGCTCGTCATCACGCTGACCGTGAACTGGCTGATCAAGCCCTTCACCATGGCGGCTCTGGGGGTGCTGTTCTTCGAATTCGTCTTCGCGCCCTTCATCGAGCCGGGCACGGCGGGGCAGTATATCGCCGGCATGATCCTGCTCGGCGCCGCCCCCTGCACCGCGATGGTCTTCGTCTGGTCGACGCTGACGAAGGGTGATCCGAACTACACGCTCGCGCAGGTCTCGCTCAACGACGCGATCATGATCTTCGCCTATGCGCCGATCGTGGCGCTACTTCTGGGCGTCACCGACATCACCGTGCCGTGGGACACGCTGATCCTCTCGGTCGTACTCTATATCGTGGTGCCGCTCACCGCCGGGGTGCTGACGCGGCTGCATCTCACGCGCGGCGCGCGCTCGCCCGCCGAGGCCGAGGCGGCGGTGGCGCGCTTCACCGCCGGGGTGAAGCCGTTCTCGATCATCGGCCTTCTGGCCACGGTGGTGCTGCTCTTCGGCTTCCAGGGCGAGGTGATCCTCACCCAGCCGCTGGTCATCGTGATGATCGCGATCCCGCTCCTGATCCAGTCCTACGGCATCTTCGCCGTGGCCTATTGGGCCGCCAAGGCCTGGGGCGTGCCGCACAAGGTGGCGGCGCCGTGTGCCATGATCGGCACCTCGAATTTCTTCGAGCTCGCCGTCGCGGTGGCGATCGGCCTGTTCGGCCTCAATTCCATCGCCGCGCTCGTGACCGTGGTGGGCGTGCTCGTCGAGGTGCCGGTGATGCTCTCCCTCGTCGCCTTCGCCAACCGCACCCGCCACTGGTTCCCGCAGGAGGAGAAACCCATTCGCGCGGCCCGCAAGCAGCGGGCAGATATCTGAAACGGCCCTCGCCGTCGATGAATGCGCGCCGAATCCGTCAGCCTCGCTCGCGTGCGAATGAGCGCGAGGGCTCGCCGCGTGCGATGCGGGCGGCTTCCGCTTCGGCGATGGCCTTGTCCATCGGGGCGCGGTCGATGGCGCCGGCGAAATTGGCGCGCGTGCCCATCGATTCGGCGAAATGGATGAAGCGCTCATGCGCCACCGCGTAGAGCCGCCGAATCTCGGCGAGCGGGTCGGGATGGTCGTCGGCGCGCAGGTCGAACCAGGGATAATCCTCGCTGCGATGCAGGCGCAGCCCCGCCGATTGCGTCCCGCGCTTGTCGCCGCCGGCCGCCTCGCCGGCCTCCATCGCCGTCATCATCCGCTCCGCGAGCGGGCCGGGCGCGGCGAGAAACGCGTCGCGCACCGCCTCGACCACCTGCGGCCCGGCGAGCATGTTGCCGGCGACGCAGACGCCCGGCGCGCTGACATGGCCGGCCCAGTCGACACAGGATGCGCCGGTATGGATGGCGATCGCGCCATCCGCGTCGATCAGATGGATCTGGCGGTGCCCGGATCCCGCATCGCGGGCGACGAGATCGGCGATCACGGCCTCGCCCGGCTCCCCGGCGGCGCAGCGATCCGCCGCCTCCATGCCCCAGAGCGGATTGATGAAGGCCTGGCTCGCCACCGCCGCGCGACCGCCCCGGATATAAGGCACGATCGCGCCGGCGGCGAAGAAGCGGCTGGCCACGGCAATGCCGCGATGGCCTGTTTCAGGGCACAGGGCCACGATGGAAAAGGTCATTTTCGTCTCACTCCTTTCGAACCGGTCTTTGCGGGTTCACCGCCCCACCGCATAAGCCTGCATCAGACGCGGCGTCGCCGCTGCCCGCAACCGCCCGTCCGGCTCGCGCCGCGCCGCCGTCAGCCGCCCCACGCTCCACGGGCCGGCAACCTCGATGCGATGCCCGCACGCCCGCAGATCCGCGATCGTCTCCGGCGCGAAACGGTCCTCGATGACGAGATGGCCGGGCCGCGCATTGCGTGGATAGAACGATTCCTGGAAATGCCCGCTATGGAACAGCGGCGCGTCGATCGCCTGTTGCAGGCCTTCCCCGTAGAGCACGTGGCGCAGGAAGAAGACCAGCTGCCACTGGTCCTGCTGGTCGCCGCCGGGCGTGCCGAAGGCGAGCCGCGTGCCGTCGTCGCGTATGGCGAGGCTCGGCGAGAGCGTGGTGCGCGGGCGCCGCCCCGGCGCGAGGCTCGTGGGCAGCCCCTCCTCCAGCCAGAACATCTGCGCGCGCGTGTTGAGCGCAAAACCCAGCCCCGGCACGACCGGCGATGATTGCAGCCAGCCGCCGGACGGCGTCGCCGAGACCATGTTGCCGTGGCGGTCGATGATGTCGAGATGCACGGTATCACCGCGCTTTTCCGTGAGATGCGCCATGGTCGGCTCGCCCGCCCCCGCGCCTCCGGCAGATGCGCCCGCCGCGCCGCGTTCAGCATTGGCTCGGGCCATCAGGGCCTGATGGTGAAAACCGGGGATCTCGCCGGGGCGCTGCTCCAGCGATGCTTGCGGCTCGATCAGGGCGCGGCGGCGCGCGGCATAGGCGTCGCCGAGCAGCGTGTCGAGGGGCACGATGGCATGGTCGGGATCGCCGTAATAGGCCTCGCGATCGGCGAAGGCGAGCTTGATCGCCTCTGTGACCGCATGCACGAATTCCGGCCCGCCCGGATCGGCCTCCTCGAGGCCGCAGCCCTCCAGCATGGCGAGCGCCTGCAACAGGGCCGGGCCCTGTCCCCAGGCGCCCGTCTTGAACCCCTCCCAACCCTTGAATCGCCGGGAGGCCGGCGCCTCGAAATGCGCCTGCCAGCCGGCCATGTCGGCGCCGGTGAGGACGCCCTTGTGGGCGCGCTCCGTCACATCCATCACCTCCGCCTCGCGCAGGAAGGCGTCGATGCGCTCCGCGATGAAGCCTTGCGACCAGACCCGCCGTGCGGCCTCGATCCGCGCCTCGCGCGAGGGCGCGCTCCCGGCCTCATTGAGGAGCCGCTCCCAGGTCTGCGCGAGGACCGGATTGGCGAAATCCGCGTGCGGGAGCGGGGCATTGCCGCCGGGCAGCCAGGTCTCGGCGGAGCTCGGCCAATGCGTGCGGAAGTAATCGGCGAGACCCGCGATGGTATGGGCGACGCGCGGCAGGACCGGGTGGCCGTGGCGGGCATAGTGGATCGCCGGTTCGAGCACGTCGCGCAATTCCAGCGTACCGTGATCGCGCAACATCAGCATCCAGGCATCGAAGGCGCCGGGGATGACGGTGGCGAGCAGCCCCGAGCCGGGCACCATGTCGAGGCCAAGGCCGCGATAATGCGCGATCGTGGCGCCGGCCGGTGCCGGCCCCTGTCCGCACAGGACGCGCGTGCGCTCCGTCGCGGCGTCGTAGATGATCGCCGGCATGTCGCCGCCCGGCCCGTTGAGATGCGGCTCCACCACCTGCAGCACGAAGCCCGTCGCGACCGCCGCGTCGAAGGCGTTGCCGCCACGCTCCAGCATCGCCATGCCCACAGTGGAGGCGATCCAGTGGGTGGAGGTCACTACGCCGAAACGCCCGCGTATCTCGGGGCGGGTGGTGAAGGGATGATCGAAAGCCATGTTTCCTCCCAGGCCATCGCGACGCCGCTTGCGGGCGCCTTGTCGCGACCGGGTTTTTCGCCCCGGTTCGTTGTTGGATCGCGGGCGCCGGCGCGCCCGCATCAGCTCTCGCGCGGATCGAGCGCGTCGCGCAGGCCGTCGCCGAACAGGTTGAAGCCCAGCACCACGAGGAAGATCGCCGCCCCCGGCCACATCGCCATCCAGGGCGCCTGTTCCATGAAGTTCTTGGCGGTGTTGAGCATCGCCCCCCATGACGGCGCCGGCGGCTGCTGCCCGAGCCCCAGGAAGGACAGGCTCGCCTCGGCGATGATGGCGGTGGCGACGGTCAGCGTCGCCTGCACGATGATCGGCGGCGCGATATTGGGCAGGATGTAGCGCGCGAGGATCGATAATTGCCCCACCCCGGCAGCGCGCGCGCTCTCGACGTAATCCTCGGTCTTGACCGCGAGCGTCTGGCCACGCGCCAGCCGGATGAAGATCGGTGTCGCCGACAGGCCGATGGCGATCATCGCATTGGTCAGGGACGGCCCCAGAAAGGCGGCAAAGGCGATGGCGAGGATCAGGAAGGGCACCGCGAGCAGCGCTTCGGTCATGCGCGAGATGGTGGCGTCGGTCCAGCCGCCGCGCCAGCCGGCAATGACGCCGAGCGGCACGCCGGCGAAGACGGCGATCATCACCGAGACGACGCCGGCAAGCAGCGAGGCCTGCGCACCCCAGATCATGCGCGAGAGCAGGTCGCGCCCGTTCTGGTCGGTCCCGAGCGGATGGTCGAGCGACGGCGGCAGGCGGATCGCACCCCAATCGGTCGCTGCCGGCGGCCTGATCGGAAGGAACGGCGCCGCGATGGCGAGGAAGATGAAGGCCCCGACCAGCACCGCCCCGAACAGGGCGGAGGGGCGTCGCCTCAGCTTCTCCCAGACCCGGTTGCGGCGCGGCGGCAGCGTCTCGATCTGCGGCTGGACATCCCCCGCCTGAGGCTGCATGCGCGGGGCCGGTGCAGAGATGACCGTGCTCATTTCTGGTCCCTCATGCGCGGGTTGAGGATCATGTAGGCGGTGTCGGCGAGCAGGTTCATCAGGATGAAGCCGACGGCGGTGACGAGCACGATGCCCTGCACCACGGCGTAATCGCGGTTGAACACGGCATCGACGACGAGCTTGCCGAAGCCGGGGATGGTGAAGATCTGCTCGGTCAGCACGGCGCCTGCGAGCAATTCACCGAAGAGCAGCGCCGAGACCGTCACCACCGGCACCAGCGCGTTGCGCAGGGCGTGCTTCATGATGACGACGCGCTCGCGCAGGCCCTTGGCGCGGGCGGTGCGGACATAATCGGATTTCAGGACGGACAGCATGGCGCTGCGTGTAT
>PXAW01000025.1 GCA_003567055.1 Hyphomicrobiales bacterium | reverse complement strand
CATGCCTGCCGCTGCGAGCTCGTCATGGTCGGGATACCACATCGGTGATCGCGGCAGATCGGTGAGTTTCGCGACGAAATCCTCGGAGACCGATTGCGCGCGGTAGATGGCGAGGTCGCGCTGCATTTCCGCCCTGGGATCGATCATGCCGTAATGGCGATCATTGCGGATATCATAGCCGTGCAGCCCCAGCCGCGCATCCGGGGCCAGCGTACGCTGCGCGCCGCCGGTGAAGATCAGGGCGCAGGCGGAGGCGCAATGGCCCTCGACATGGGTGGCGATGGCGTGCGCACGCAGCACCGTCACCACGCCGCGCGCCTCCGCAATATAGCCGCCATTGCTGTCGAGGATCATGCGCCTGATCTGCGGGTGTTCGGCAACGAGCGCGCGCAAGGCGGCGGTGAGGCCGAAATCGACCCGGCCCGCAAAGGCAAAGGCGCGCCCGTCCTCGCTGATCCCGAGGGTGAAATCCGGCGGCGGCGGGATCCGCGCAGGCGGTGGCCGCGCCTCGATGCTGGCCATGCTGATGCCGACGATGCCAAGCACACCGATCGCCAGCCCCAGCAGGCCGCGCAGAACATAGAGATCGATCGGGCGCTGTTGCATTGCCCCAGAATGCGCCCAAACCGCTGCCTTCGCCAGTGACCGATGGTAGCAAGGCCGGGCGTTCTTGCCCGCAGGGGGATATGAAAACGGCGCCACGGATCAACCGTGACGCCGCTTCGAGGCCGCCCACAGGGCGGCGATCGCTGCCGGGTGTTATTCGCGCGGCTCGGCCATCAGGCCCTTGACCAGCGCGTAGCAGGCCAGAAGCAGCACGATCGCGAAGGGCAGCCCGGTCGAGACCGAGGCGGCCTGGAGAGCCGCGAGCCCGCCGCCGATCAGCAGCACCGCCGCGACCACGCCTTCGAAGATCACCCAGAAGACGCGCTGGCTGACCGGCGCGTTGATCTTGCCGCCGGCGGTGATCGTGTCGATCACGAGGCTGCCGGAATCCGACGAGGTGACGAAGAACACGATCACGAGGATGATCGCCAGCGTCGAGGTGATCGATGCCAGCGGCAGATCCGCGAGCATGCCGAACAGCGACAGTTCGGGCACGTAGGAATCCACGACATAGCCGTAGACGCCGCTCTCGGTGACCAGCTCGACGATCTGGTTGATGCCGGTGCCACCGAAGACGGTCATCCAGATCGCCGAGACAACGGTCGGGATCAGGAGCACGCAGGTGATGAACTCGCGCACCGAGCGCCCGCGGCTGACGCGCGCGATGAACATGCCGACGAAGGGCGACCAGCTGATCCACCAGGCCCAGTAGAAGGCCGTCCAGCCCTGACGGTAGCCGTCATCTTCGCGCCCGACCGGGTTCGACAGGGCGAAGATATCCGAGGCATAGGCGCCCAGATTGCCGAAGAACTGCGTCACCAGAAGCATGGTCGGCCCGACGGCGATCACGAACAGCAGGAGCACGCCCGCGAGCACCATGTTGATCTCGGAGAGCTTCTTGACGCCGCCATCGAGGCCGCGCAGCACCGAGATCAGTGCCAGCAGGGTGATGACGGCGATCAGGATGACCGCTGCGGTGACATTGCCGCTGATCCAGTCGATCCCGAAGACGAAGCCGATACCCGAGGCCGCCTGCCCGGCACCGAGGCCCAGCGAGGTGGCCAGGCCGAACAGGGTGGCGAACACGGCCAGGATGTCGATGACATGGCCCGGCCAGCCCCAGATGCGCTCGCCGAAGATCGGATAGAAGATCGAGCGCACGGTCAGCGGCAGGCCTTTGTTATAGGCAAACAGCGCCAGCGAGAGCGCCACGATGGCGTAGATCGCCCAGGGATGCAGACCCCAATGGTAGATCGTTGCGGCCATGGCCGTGAGGCGCGCCGCCTCGATGGTGGCCGGATCGGCGAGTTCGCCGTCGACGATGCCGATATCGCGACCCAGCGGCTGGTCACCCCAGGGGGTGGCGAAATAATAGACCGGCTCCAGCACGCCGAAGAACATCAGCCCGATGCCCATCCCGGCGGCGAACAGCATCGCGAACCAGCCCGCATAGCTGTAATCCGGTGTCGCATCCACACCGCCGATGCGGACCTTGCCGAGCGGGGAGACGAGGATGCCGAGGCAGACCAGCACGAAGATGTTGCCGGCAATGATGAAGAACCAGTCGAAAGTGCTGGTCAGGAAGCCGCGCAGGTCTCCGAAGAAAGCCGCCGAGGTCTCACCACCGACGGCGAGCACCGCGGCCACGAAGACGATGATGACGGCAGCCGAGATGGCGAAGACCGGGTTGTGGATATCGAGCCCGAGCGGCCCGATTTGCGGCGTGATATTGTCCTGGCCGACCTCGTAATCGGTTTCGATGACGTCGGATGCACCTTCCGGTTCGGGCAGGGCTTCCGTATCGGGCTCCGCATCCGCCCCCGGATCGGGTTTGTTCTCGTTTTCGCTGGTCATGATCTTTGCGTCCCCATTGGTTGTTCGGCTGTCGACCGGCGCTCAGCGCACCACGAAGACCGAGGCGCTGGAATGCTCGGCGATCCAGCCGCCATGCGAGGGCCAGATGTAATCGGTGACATTGGGCATGTGGCTGGCCATGACGACGAGGTCGGCACCCGATTCCTCGACAGCCTTCTTCAGGGTTTTATTGATATCGATGGCCGGATCCGTCGCGCTGTAGGAGCGCGTCGTGGCCTTGATGCCGTGGTCGCTCGCCTGCTGGTTGCCGAAGGCTTCCAGCTTCCGGGCGAATTCCTTCGGATTATGCGCCACTGGTGACGGCGCCTCCGGCGTGATGCCGACATAGCAGACCGGCGCATCGTAGTGGCGCGCCAGATCGGCTGCAGTCTGCAACGCCTTGCCGAGCTGATCGACATGGGTCAGATCGACAGGGACCAGTATCTGCTTGTACATCTGTGCCTCCTGCATTTTTGTTCGCCGCGATAAGCGCCTGCGTGGCGCAAGCTAACAGGCATTGCGCAGCTTGCAACCCTTCTGACGGGTTGCAATGCAAACGGGTTATTATGGTGCAGATGCGAAAAAGCTGGAGCGTAACACGGAAAACAGGCGCCGGGGACGGTTCATCAATCGAACAATTTATCCACTACAATCCGTATGTTATCGCTGATCCGGCGCCACATCCCGCGTCGCGGCCGCCCGCCGTCTCCCGGCGCTGCGGCCGGTGATCAGCCAGTAGACGAAACCGGCCACGGCACCGGTGACGAAGAGCAGGGCGGTGATGCGCCATTCCGCTTCGAGCGCCGGTGTCTCGACGAAACCGCCGCGCATCAGCCAGGGAATCGCGGCGGTGATCAGCCCGGTCACGAGACCATAGAAGATCACCGAGCGCGTCCCCGTGACCTCGCCGGAAATCGCCACGAAGGTAATGGGCGCCACGAGCAGGACCAGCGAGACAAAGGCGAAGCCGAGCGCGAATTCCGCGATGACCACATCGGGATCGCCGTTATGCATGGCTTCCGCAAAGAGCAGCTCGAACACGGCGGTGCCGATCAGGGCGACGAGCTGCTGCGCCGCCGGTTCGCTGAAAATGCCGAGCGCGAGCGTCAGCGCCCCGGCGGGGATGGCGAAGATCAGGCCCAGGATCAGCAGGATCAGGCGACCGAGAAACCGCAAGAGACCTCCAGGTGACGATACTGACGGGTCATTCCGCCTCGCGCCCGAGCGCGTAGACGCCCTCGGCGCCGATCCCCGCTTCGAGCATCATCCGGGTGCGGGCACGCAGCTTCTCCGTCTCGCTCTTGAGCTGGCCGCAGGCGGCGAGGATGTCGCGCCCGCGCGGGGTGCGCACCGGCGAGGCATAGCCGGCCCGGTAGACGATCTCGGAGAATTCCTCGATACGCTCCCAGTCCGAGCACTCATATTGCGAGCCGGGCCAGGGGTTGAACGGGATCAGGTTGATCTTGGCGGGAATGCCCTTGAGGAGGCGCACCAGCTCGCGGGCATCGGCATTGGAATCGTTGACGCCCTTGAGCATCACGTATTCGAAGGTGATGCGCCTTGCATTGGACAGGCCGGGATAATCACGGCAGGCCTGGAGCAGATCGGCGATCGGATATTTCTTGTTGATCGGCACCAGCGTGTTGCGCAGATCGTCGCGCACTGCGTGGAGCGAGATGGCGAGCATCGTGTTGGCTTCCGCGCCGAGCCGGGTGATCTGGGGCACGACGCCGGAAGTCGAGACGGTGATGCGCCGGCGCGACAGGCCGAGCCCCTCATTGTCGCTCAGGATCCGGATCGAGGCGATGACGTTGTCGGTGTTATAGAGCGGCTCGCCCATCCCCATATAGACGACATTGGTGACATAGCGCCCGCCCTCCTTGGGCACGAAGGCGCCCTCCGGCGGCTCCCGGTCGGGCCAGTCGCCGAGGCGATCGCGGGCGACGACGAGCTGGGCGGCGATCTCGGCGGAGGTGAGGTTGCGCACGAGTTTCTGCGTGCCGGTATGACAGAAGGTGCAGGTCAGGGTGCAGCCGACCTGGCTCGAGACACAGAGCGTGCCGCGATCGGTTTCGGGGATATAGACGCACTCGATCTCCGCGCCCTTGTCGAAGGGGCCGGTGGAGGGCATGCGCATCAGCCATTTGCGGGTGCCGTCCTGCGAGACCTGCTCGGAGATCACCTCCGGGCGCGTAAGCGTGTAATGCGCGGCGAGATTCTCGCGCAAGGCCTTGCCGACATTGGTCATCTGCGCGAAATCGTCGATCCCGCGAAAATAGATCCAGTGCCACAGCTGCGCCACGCGCATGCGGCTCTCGCGCGCGCTCACCCCGATCGCCTGCAGCCGCTCGGCCAGTTCCTCGCGGGTGAGGCCGACGAGCGAGGGCTGCGTCGGCTGGGCGCCGGGCGCCATGGGGACCTGCGCGGTCTTCTCGATCGCAGGCTGCTGCGCCGGGGATGTGACCTTGCGATTGGCGATGTCGAGCACCGTCGCCATGATGATGAAACCTCGTTGCGTCTGATTGCGCCCCCCGTATAACCGAAATCGGGCGCGAACGTGAGCCCCAATTT
>PXAW01000440.1 GCA_003567055.1 Hyphomicrobiales bacterium | reverse complement strand
TTCAGCTTCCCGAGGGCACCGAGATGGTGATGCCGGGTGACAACGTGGCGATGGAAGTCGAGCTGATCGTGCCGATCGCCATGGAAGAAAAGCTGCGCTTCGCCATCCGCGAAGGCGGCCGCACCGTCGGCGCCGGCGTCGTCGCCGCCGTCCTGGATTGATAATTCTCGTCGCCTCGCGCAAAACGCTGCGCGAGGCGATTGTGTTTCGGCAGGCGATGGGTTATGCGTCGCTGCCGCTGCGGGCCGGGCCGACGTGATCGCATGATCAGGCCGCCCGGACCGGCTTCCGCCGCTAGGAGTGTAGCTCAACTGGTCAGAGCACCGGTCTCCAAAACCGGGGGTTGGGGGTTCGAGTCCCTCCACTCCTGCCAGCGGCGGGGATGAGACGAATGCAGGATCGCGGACGCATTTCCGCCCCGGTATTCGCGGTACTGTTTTTCAGGGCGGCGCGGGCCATGACGGCTCCGCGCCCGTTCGATATGGGGCGCGCGTCGTCCCCGGACGCATGGCCGCAATCGAGAGCGACGGGGCGAGCGATCGTGACCCGTCAGGCGAGAGAGTGATGGCGAAGACGAATCCGTTCGAATTCATGCAGCAGGTGCGCGCCGAAGGCTCGAAGGTCACCTGGCCGACCCGCAAGGAAACCATGGTGACCACCGGTATGGTCTTCGTCATGGTGATTCTGGCCGCGCTGTATTTCCTCGTCGTGGATCAGATCCTGCGCTGGGGCGTGGGCTTCATTCTCGGTTTCGGTGGTTGAGGAGCGCGACGGTCATGGCAAAGCGCTGGTATATCGTCCACGCCTATTCGAATTTCGAGAACAAGGTCGCGCAGTCCCTGCAGGATCAGGCCGCGCAGCGCGGGCTCGAAGACAAGTTCGAGGAAATCCTCGTGCCGACCGAGAAGGTCGTCGAGGTGCGCCGCGGCCGCAAGGTCGATACCGAGCGCAAGTTCTTCCCCGGCTACGTGCTGGTGAAGTGCGAGATGACGGACGACGTCTATCATCTGATCAAGAACACCCCCAAGGTCACCGGCTTCCTCGGGGCCGACAAGGCCAAGCCGCTGCCGATCCCCGATCACGAGGCGGAGCGCATCAAGGGGCAGGTCGCCGAGGGCGTCGAGCGTCCGAAATCGGCGCTGATCTTCGAGATCGGCGAGACGGTGCGCGTCTCCGACGGGCCCTTCGCCTCCTTCAACGGTGTCGTCGAGGAAGTGGACGAATCGCGTTCGCGCCTCAAGGTCGCCGTCTCGATCTTCGGCCGCGCGACGCCGGTCGAACTGGAATACGCCCAGGTGGAGAAGGTCGCCTGACCTGAATCCGTCTGCGGCGTGGCGCGCATTGCAGCGCGCCTCATCGCGCGGGAGGCCCGCCCGGTCGCCATCCGGGCCAAGACCGGCCGTACCGCGCCCTGCAAACCATGAACCTTCCGGTCGGCAGCCGGATGCGTTCGTACGTGGAGCAGTCCCATGGCGAAGAAAATCGCGGGATACGTCAAGCTTCAGGTCCCCGCCGGCGCGGCCAATCCGTCCCCGCCGATCGGCCCGGCTCTGGGTCAGCGCGGCCTGAACATCATGGAATTCTGCAAGGCCTTCAACGCGAAGACCCAGCAGATGGAAAAGGGCATGCCGATCCCGGTGATCATCACCGCATATCAGGATCGGTCCTTCACCTTCGAGATGAAGCAGCCCCCGGTCTCCTACTTCCTCAAGCAGGCAGCAGGGATCAAGAGCGGCTCGCAGACGCCGGGCAAGAGCACGATCGCCAAGGTCACGGCCGAGCAGGTGCGCGAGATCGCCGAGAAGAAGATGGCGGATCTCAACTGCGACAGCATCGAGGCGGCCGCCGCGATGATCGAAGGCTCCGCCCGTTCCATGGGCATTCAGGTCACGGGCTGAGGAGAGCGACATGGCGAAAGAAGGCAAGCGCATCCGCAAGGCCCGCGAAGGGCTCGATGCCAACAAGCTGTACGAGCTCGGTGAGGCGATCGGTATCCTCAAGGAGCGTGCCAGCGTGAAATTCGACGAGACCATCGAGATCGCGATGAATCTCGGGGTCGATCCCCGTCACGCCGACCAGATGGTCCGCGGCGTCTGCAACCTGCCCAACGGCTCCGGCCGTACCGTGCGGGTCGCGGTCTTCGCGCGCGGCGCCAAGGCCGATGAGGCCAGCGCCGCCGGTGCCGATATCGTCGGTGCCGAGGATCTGATGGAGAGCATCCAGGGCGGCACGATCGATTTCGATCGCTGCATCGCCACGCCGGACATGATGCCGCTGGTCGGCCGTCTGGGTAAGGTGCTCGGCCCGCGCGGCCTGATGCCGAATCCGAAGGTCGGCACCGTGACCATGGACGTCAAGGGTGCCGTCGAAGCCGCCAAGGGCGGCGCGGTCGAGTTCCGTGTCGAGAAGGCCGGCATCATCCATGCCGGCGTCGGCAAGCTCTCCTTCGAGGCCGACAAGCTGGCCGAGAACATCAAGGCCTTCGCCGATGCGGTGGCCAGGGCGAAGCCGGCAGGCGCCAAGGGCACCTATATCCAGCGCGTCTCGATCACCTCGACCATGGGCCCCGGCCTGAAGCTCGAAGTGGGCACCGTCGTCGGCGCGTAAGCGCTTTCGGCATCTGCCGTTCCATGTGTCCGGCAGGTGCCTCCGGGGTGGTGGCGAAAGGGTCTTGACTTTTTCGCCATTTTCCCCTTGGCATCCGGGCCCTGACGGGTTATGGAAGCCACCTGCGTATTCAACCGGATTTTGTGCGCCTCATCGGGGCGACTTCTTGTTTTATCGCAAATCGGCCCGATCCGTCGGGCTGTGGAAGACCGGAAGCGGCGGGTTCGCCCGTCTCAACCGGATCTGTCCTGTCCGAGACTGCAGGTGCCGCAAGGCTTGAACCCGTGAGGGGCCGGCACAGACGGGGAAAACCGATTGCCGCATCGCCCGCGGATCGCGGGTCGTTGCATGAGGTTCGAACCATCTCGCCCGGAGCGTGCATGCGCGTGATGGGGGACAGGGCTTGCTTGAACGGTCGCGCGTTGCGGCCTCGGCAGCCCCGAGGCGAACGAGCGGCAAGTGCAACCGGCGGAGCGCCATTCGAGGCGTTTCCGCTAAAGTCGGAGAGAGCCCAGTGGAAAGAGCAGCAAAGCGCGAGCTCGTCACGACGCTCAACGACGTATTTGCGAATACGGGCGTTGTCATCGTGGCCCACTATTCGGGTCTTTCGGTCGCCGACATGCAGAAGCTGCGTGCGCAGATGAAGCAGGCCGGCGCTACCGTCAAGGTCACGAAGAACCGCATCGCCAAGATCGCTCTCGAAGGCACGGATGTCGCGTCCATCGCGCAATACCTGGAGGGGCCCACCCTTCTGGCGTATTCCGACGATCCGGTCGCGGCGCCGAAAGTCGCCACCGAATTCGCCAAGTCCAACGAGAAGCTCAAGATTCTCGGCGGGGCGATGGGGGTGACGGCTCTGGACGCGAATGGTGTGAAGGCGCTTGCCTCCATGCCCTCGCTGGACGAACTGCGCGGCAAGCTCGTGGGGCTCATCAATGCTCCCGCGACCAAGATCGCACAGCTCTCCACCGCGCCGGCGGCGAAGCTCGCCCGCGTGTTCAGCGCCTATGCCAAATCCGAGGAAGCGGCTTGACGCCCATCCTGCAAACCCAACATCGTTCGAACCTATCAAGGATCAAAGACAATGGCTGATCTTGCCAAGCTCGTCGACGACCTTTCGTCGCTCACCGTCCTCGAAGCTGCCGAGCTCGCGACCATGCTCGAAGAGAAGTGGGGCGTCTCCGCTTCTGCCGCCGTGGCCGTTGCTGCCGCTCCGGCTGCTGGTGGCGCTGCCGAAGCTGCCGAGGAGCAGACCGAATTCGACGTCATTCTTGCCGCTGCCGGCGACAAGAAGATCGAGGTCATCAAGGAAGTCCGCGGCATCACCGGCCTCGGCCTGAAGGAGGCCAAGGACCTGGTCGAAGGCGCGCCCAAGGCTGTCAAGGAAGGCGTTCCCAAGGAAGAGGCCGACAAGCTGAAAGCTCAGCTCGAGAAGGCCGGCGCCAAGGTCGAATTGAAGTAATCAGGCGGCCGCAATAGCGGTCTTTGCCTGAATTGCGTTCCGACGGTCCCGGGTTTTCCCGGGGCCGTCGTTGCCGTCCGGTGCGCCGGGCGGTATCCACCCCCTCCGCAGCGGCGGCAAAGGCGCGGGGGAGGGGCGCGGGGGAGAGGGCACTCCTTCGCTCAGGGCCGGGGTGATCGGCGATCCCCCGCTTTCGTTTCAACCGGCGCACAGCCGGACGGCTGACCAGGCGTTCCGACGCCATCGACAGGGCCGGGAGTCCCGGTCAGCCGTGCATGAGGAGCAAGGTCGGACATGGCCAACACGCTGCAAGGTCGCAAGCGCATTCGCAAATTCTTCGGAAAGATCGGGGAAGTGGCGGAGATGCCCAACCTCATCGAGGTTCAGAAGGCTTCCTACGACCAGTTCCTGATCGTCGACGAGCCCCAGGGCGGGCGTCCCGATGACGGGCTGCAGGCCGTCTTCAAGTCGGTCTTCCCGATTTCGGATTTCGCCGGAACGGCCCTGCTCGAATTCGTCAAGTACACGTTCGAGGCGCCGAAATTCGACGTCGACGAGTGCCGCCAGCGCGACATCACCTTCGCGGCGCCCCTGAAGGTGACCCTGCGGCTGATCGTGTTCGACGTCGATCCCGACACGCAGGCCAAGTCCGTCAAGGACATCAAGGAGCAGGACGTCTACATGGGCGACATGCCCCTGATGACGGATAACGGCACCTTCATCATCAATGGCACCGAGCGCGTCATCGTCTCGCAGATGCACCGTTCGCCCGGCGTGTTCTTCGATCACGACAAGGGCAAGACGCATGCTTCCGGCAAGCTGCTCTTCGCCGCGCGGATCATTCCCTATCGCGGTTCCTGGCTCGACATCGAATTCGATGCCAAGGACATCGTGCATGCCCGTATCGACCGCAAGCGCAAGATCCCGTCGACGTCGCTGCTCTATGCGCTCGGCCTCGATGCCGAGGAAATCCTC
>PXAW01000191.1 GCA_003567055.1 Hyphomicrobiales bacterium | reverse complement strand
GCGGCGCGGGCGGCGTTGCGGGTGACGGTGGCGATGCCGGCCGGCAGATCGCCGCTCGCCCGCGCGAGCGTGATCGCGCCCATCAGGAGCGAGGCGGGGATATAGTCGGAGGAGATGATGTCGAGCAGGCCCGCCTCGGCAGCTTCGAGGGCCGAGACATTGCCGGAATGCGAGCCGCCCCGGATCAGGTTCGGCCCGCCCATCATCACCGCGATGCCGTGCGCGCGGCAGGCGCGGGCGGCTTCCAGCGTGGTGGGAAATTCCGCTAGCCCCGCCCCATGGGCGGCGGAAGCCGTGACATGATCTGTCGTCGTATCGTCATGGCTGGCGAGAATGGCGCCGAGCCTTTTCGCCCCCGCCCCCGCCGCCGCCTCATGCGCCCCGCGCACGCGATTCCCCAAAGCCTGACGCTCAGTGATATAGGCCTCGAAGTCGGTGGGTGCGATGCCGTGCTTGCCGACCATATAGGTGCGCAGCCGATCGAGATCGGCGAATTGCCGCTGGCCGGGCGTGTGATCCATCATGCTGACGATGCCGACGCGGTCTTTGGGCGAAAACTCCGCGATCTCGTCGATCAGCGTATCCGAGCAGATCTCGGCGCGCAGATGCAGGTAATGGCTGATGCGCAGCGCGTCTTTCGCGACCATGGCGAGGATCTCGGTGGCCATGCCGCGCGCATAGGGCTTGTAGCCTGCGCGGACTTTCGGCGCCTTGTGCTCTGAGCCGATGCGCAGGGCGTCGAAGACGGTGGTGATGCCCACACCCGCGAGCTCGGCATCATGGGCGATGATCGCGTTCATATGCGGCCAGTCGACGCCCGGGCGCGGCGTCATGTGGCGCTCGAGATTGTCGGTATGCAATTCGATCAGCCCCGGCGCGATGCAATCGCCCTCGCAATCGATGGCGCCGGGCGCGCGGCTCGGGCCGGGATCGATCGCGGCGATGACGCCGTCGCGGATGACGAGGCTGCCGGTGATCACCTCCCCGGGGAGAATCAGGCGGGCATTGCCGAGGATGGTTTCCTGAACGGGTTTCTGCACGGGTGGGCTCCAGATCGCGCTGTTGGTCGCGCTGTTCGTCTCGCCGTTTTCGGCATCCGAGGTGTCGGCGGTGATGTCATCGAGCACGGCGAGAAAGCGCGCCACGCCCGTTGTGAGATCGGCATCGTTCTCCACGATATGCGCGCCGGGCGGTGCTGGAAAGCGCCCGCGCGCGAGCCGTGCGGCGATCTCGTCTCGCCTCTCGCGCCCGCGTGCCGCGAGGCGTCGCGCCAGGGTCTCGTCATCAGCCGTGATCATCACCACCGCGAGCGACGGATCATGCGTCTGCGCGGCTGCCAGCGCGGCGCGGGAGCCGTTGAAGATCACGAGCCGGCCCTCGTTCAGGGGGGCGAGCGCCGCGCGCGGGATGCCGTAGGCGAGGCCGTGGGCCTGCCAGTGGAAAGCGAATGCGCCGCGCGCCAGACGCTCGGCGAATTCGGCCTCGTCCACCGCTTCATGATCTTCGCCGCCTGCATCGGCGGGGCGGGTGATGACCCGGCGCACGCGCAGCAGATCGGGGCGCTGGCTGAGGGCTGCGTCGATCAGCGCGTCCTTGCCGGCGCCGGACGGGCCGACCACGGCGACGAGGCGTCCGGTCGGTGGCGTTTCGTCCCGCATCCGCCCCGTCATTGGCCGCGCCTTTCCAACGTGGGTCTTGCCGGCGTGAATCTCCCCACATCGATCTCCCGGTCGCAGACCCGCGCCCGGGCATCCGCATCGTGGAAAATTCCGAGGATTGCCGCGCCGCGCGCCTTCGCCTCCATGATCAGCTCCAGCACGGTTTCGCGATTGGCCGGATCGAGGCTCGCCGTGGGCTCGTCGAGCAGGAGGGCGGGCCAGGGATGGACGAAGCCGCGTGCGATATTGACCCGCTGCTGCTCGCCGCCGGAAAAGGTCGCAGGCGCGATCTGCCACAGGGCCTGCGGAATGCGCAGGCGTTCCAGCAGCGCACCGGCGCGCGCATGCGCCGTATCCGCATCGACACCGAGCCGCCGTAGGGGTTCGGCGACCACGTCTAGCGTCGGCACGCGCGGCACCACGCGCAGAAACTGGCTGACATGGCCGAGCGTCTCACGCCGCAGGGCGAGGATATCGCGCGGCCGGGCGGTTTCGAGCGCCACCGTGCCGACGCGGATCGTTCCCGCCTCGATGCGGTAATTGCCATAGACCATGCGCATCAGCGTCGATTTGCCCGCCCCAGAGGGCCCGGTCAGCGCGACGCATTCGCCGGGTGCGACGCAGAGTTCCGCGCCGCGCATCACGCAAAGCGAGGCGCCGCCCTGATTATGCAGGGTAAAGCTCTTGGAGACGTCATCGACGCTGATCATGGCGTATCTCCTACACCTGCAAGACCGAACTGACGAGCAATTGCGTATAGGCGTGTTGCGGATCGTCGAGGACCTGATCGGTGAGCCCGCTCTCGACCACGTATCCGCCCTGCATCACCATCAGCCTGTCGGCGAGAAGCCGCACCACGGCGAGATCGTGGGTCACGATCACGGCAGAAAGACCGAGATCGCGCACCAGCCCGCGCAAGAGATCGAGCAGCCGCGCCTGGACGCTGACATCGAGCCCGCCGGTCGGCTCGTCCATGAAGACGAGGCGCGGGTTGTTGACGAGAGCGCGGGCGATCTGGAGGCGCTGCTGCATGCCGCCCGAGAATGCGCGCGGCGGATCGTCGATGCGGTCACGCGCGATCTCGACCCGCTCCAGCCAGCTGAGCGCGGCTTCGCGGATATCACCGTAATGGCGCTGGCCGCGCGCCATCAGCGGCTCGCCGATATTGCCGCCGGCGCTGACGCCCATGCGCAGGCCGTCGCGCGGATTCTGATGAACGTAAGCCCATTCCTCCCGCGCGAGCCGTCGCCGTGCGGCTTCCGACATGGTCGCCGGCAGATGCGTCTCGCCATGGCGATCGCGGTAGCGGATCTGCCCGGCATCGCTTGCGAGATGACCGGCGAGGCAGGAGAGCAGCGTCGACTTGCCCGAGCCGCTCTCGCCGACGATCCCCATCACTTCGCCCGGCCAGAGCGTGAAGGACACCCCGGCGCAGCCGATGCGGCTGCCGTAACGCTTCGTCAGGCCATCGGTTTCGAGAAGCGGCGTGCTCATTGGGGCAGCTCCGCATCGGCGTCATCCTCGAAGGGCGCCGCCATCAGGCCGCGATGGCCGGCGGCGCGACGCTCGCGGCAATAATCGGTATCCGAGCAGACGAACATGCGCGACCCGGCATCGTCGGTGATCACCTCGTCGAGATAGCTGTCGCTCGCGCCACACAATGCGCAGGGCTGGTCGGGCTTCGAGGCCTTGAAGGGGTAATCCTCGAAATCGAGGCTCTCCACCCGCGTATAGGGCGGCAGCGCGTAGATGCGCTGCTCTCGCCCGGCGCCGAAGAGTTGCAGGGCCGGGCAATCGCCGAGCTTGGGATTGTCGAATTTCGGGATCGGCGACGGGTCCATCACGTAGCGCCCCTCGACCCTGACCGGATAGGCATAGGATTTGGCGATCTCGCCATGGCGGGCGATATCCTCGTAGAGACGCACATGCATCAGCACGTATTCCGCGAGCGCGTGCATCTTGCGCGTCTGCGTCTCGCGCGGCTCCAGAAAGCGCAGGGGCTCGGGGATGGGCACCTGGTAGACGAGGATCTGATCCTCGCGCAAAGGCGTTTCCGGGATGCGGTGGCGGGTCTGGATGATGCTGGCCTCCACCGTGCGCTGCGTCGTCGCGACATCCGCGACGCGGGCGAAGAAGCCGCGGATCGACACGGCGTTCGTCGTATCATCCGCGCCCTGGTCGATCACCTTCAGCGTATCCTCCGGCACGAGGCACGCCGCCGTCACCTGCACCCCGCCGGTGCCCCAGCCATAGGGCATGGGCATCTCGCGCGAGGCGAATGGCACCTGGTAGCCGGGGATCGCCACGGCCTTCAGCAGCGCGCGACGGATCATGCGCTTGGTCTGTTCGTCGAGATAGGCGAAGTTGTAGTCGCTCATGCGCCGCCTCCGACATGCGCGAGCGCCTCGCTCCGCAATTTGCGGATCAGTTCGAGCTCGGCCTGGAAATCCACGTAATGCGGCAGCTTGATATGTTCGAGAAAGCCGCTCGCCTGGATATTGTCGCTATGGGCGAGCACGAATTCCGCGTCCTGCGCCGGGGCGCCGGCATTCTCTTCGCCGAGCTCGCGCCAGCGCAGGGCGCGGTCGACAAGCGCCATCGAGATCGCCTTGCGCTCCCCGCGCCCGAAAACCAGCCCGTAGCCGCGCGTGAACTGCGCGGGTTGCGTCTTCGAGCCGGTGAACTGGTTCACGCTCTCGCATTCGCTCACCGTGATCTCGCCGATCTCGATGGCGAAGCCGAGCTCGGGAATGTCCATCTCGACGGCAACAGTGCCGATGCGCAATTCGCCCACGAAAGGGTGATTGCGGCCATAGCCGCGCTGGGTCGAATAAGCCAGCGAAAGCAGGAAACCCTCGTCGCCCCGCGCCAGCGCCTGAAGCCGCAGTGCGCGGCTTGCGGGCAGGGTGAGCGGTGCGCGGGTGAGATCGGGCGGTGCGGCCTCGTCTGACGCGGCGTTCTCACGCTGGATCAGATCCTCGCGGGCGAGGATATCCGCGACATGCGGGGTCTCGTCCGCGCGCGGCTGGGCCTGACTTTGCGGGGCCGGGGGCGGTGCTGCGCCATCCGCCATCAGGGCGAAATCCAGAAGGCGGTGGGTGTAATCGAAGGTGGGGCCGAGCACCTGCCCGCCCGGCACATCCTTGAAGATCGCGCTGATGCGCCGTTCGCAGCGCATCGCCCCGGTCGCGATCGGGCGCGATGCGCCGAAGCGGGGCAGGGTGGTGCGATAGGCGCGGATCAGGAAAATCGCCTCGATCGCATCGCCGCGCGCCTGCTTGAGCGCGAGCGCGGCGAGATCGGGATCGAAGAGCGAGCCCTCTGCCATGACGCGATCGACGGCGAGCGCCATCTGCTCGCGGATCTGGTCGATGCCGATTTCCGGGATTG
>PXAW01000072.1 GCA_003567055.1 Hyphomicrobiales bacterium | reverse complement strand
GCTCGGCGGTTTCATCAATTGCCTGCCCGATTACGGGCCCGTCGCCCAGGTCATTAACGGCGCCTCGGACATGATGGTCGAGGTGTTCGGCGATGTGGGGCGCCATGCCCGCTCGACCATCGGCGTGGCGCAATTGCCGCTCGATGCCGCCGTCGAGGTCGAGGGCATGTTCGAAGTGCGCTGAGCACGGCCATCCGGGGAGACAAACATGACATCCAAGCTCGACCGCCTGCGCGAGATGACCGTGGTCGTCGCCGATACCGGCGACATCGCGGCAGTGCGCCGCCTGAATCCGCAGGATTGCACCACCAATCCGACGCTGCTTCTGAAAGCCGCCGGCGACCCCGCCTCCGCGCCGCTGGTCGACGAGGCGATCGCCTGGGGGCGGAGCCTGTCGGGGCCGATCGAGGCGCGGGCGGAAGCGGTCTGCGACCGGCTCGCCGTATCATTCGGTGCCGAACTCGCCGGGATCGTGCCGGGCCGGGTCTCGACGGAGGTCGATGCCGATCTCTCCTTCGACACGCAGGCCACGCTCGCCAAGGCCCGCGCCATCATCGCCGCCTATGAGGCGCGCGGCATCGGGCGCGAGCGCATCCTGATCAAGATCGCCGCGACCTGGGAGGGCATCCGCGCCGCCGAAATCCTCCAGAAGGAGGGGATCGACTGTAATCTGACCCTGCTTTTCTCGCTGGTCCAGGCGGCAGCCTGTGCCGATGCGGGCGTCTTCCTGATCTCGCCCTTCGTCGGGCGCATCCTCGACTGGCACAAGGCAAAGGGCGGTGGCCCCTATACGCCCGAAGACGATCCCGGCGTGGTCTCGGTGCGGGCCATCTACGCCTATTACAAGGCGCATGGCATCGATACGGTGGTGATGGGCGCCTCCTTCCGCAATGCCGGCGAGATCGAGGCGCTGGCCGGCTGCGACCGGCTGACCATCTCCCCCGCCCTGCTCGACGAGCTCGCCGCCGATGAAGGCGATCTGCCCCGGCGCCTGTCGCCTGATGCGATCAGCGACGCGCCGGCCCGGCTCGCGCTGGACGAGCCGCATTTTCGCTATCTCCTGAATGCGGATGCGATGGCCACCGAGAAACTTGCCGAGGGCATCCGCGCCTTCGTCAAGGATCTGCACGCCCTGCGCACCCTGGTAACGGAGCGCCTCGCCGGCTGATGTCGCAGACCGGCCCCGCAGATTCCGCGCTTGCGCAGGATCAATGCGCGCGGCGCCGCCCCGTGATCGATTGTCGCTCTCGAGCCCGACCCCCGCGGGCGGATCCCGGACACGCGACATGCGGGGAAAGACGATGAGTGATCAACTGACGCGGCGGGTCGTGGCGCACCGCAATTATCTCGACGACATGCTGCGCGGCCTCGGCTACGCCATGACCGATATCGACGCAGCACCGGCGCTTCCGGTGGCCTGCGCCGATTGCCGGCGGAGCCGTGATTGTGCGGCCTGGCTCGATGCGCGCGTGGCGGATTTCGCTGTGCGCCGGTCAGGCGCTGCGGATCCCGCAGATGATCCGCAGCAGGTCTGGCCGCGATTCTGCCCGAACCGCGAGGCCGTACAGGAGAGACTGCGCGCGGCGCACTGAACCGGGTGCGGCGCCCGGCCTGCGGGGCCCGCAGGCGGGCCCGTCCCGCTCAGTGTTGCAGCACATAGGTTCCCGGCGCATCGCAAAGTGGCGGATAGCCGTTTTCCGGAGCGCCGGTCGCGGGCGGTGTGCCCGGTGCGCCGGAGCGTTCTGCAAGCCATTTCGCCCATGCCGGCCACCATGAGCCGGGCCGGACCGGGACCTGCTCCATCCAGCTCTGCGCATCGACGAAGGGGGCGTCATGCTCGGTGGTGTGGATGCGGTGATGCCGGCGCGGATGGTCGGGACGCGAGACGATCCCGGCATTATGGCCGCCATTGGTGAGGATGAAGGTCGTCTGCGTTTCGGTCAGGCGCTGGAATTTGTAGACCGACGGCCAGGGAGCGACATGGTCCGTCTCGGTGCCGACGCCGATCACCGGGATGCGCAGATCATTGAGCGCGACCGCGCGCCCGTCGACCTCGTAGCGCCCGTGCGCGAGCCGGTTCTCGAGGAAGAGCCAGCGCAGATATTGCGCATGCATGGCATAGGGCATGCGCGTCGCATCGGCATTCCAGGCCATCAGCGCATTGGGACTGACGCGCTCGCCCAGCAGATAATCGCGCACCATCCGCGTCCAGAACAGGTCGTTGGAGCGCAGCATGGTGAAGGCGCCGGCCATCTGGCCGGAATCAAGATAACCCTGGCGCCACATCATGTCCTCGAGCAGCGCCACCTGCCCCTCGGTAATGAACAGGGTCAGTTCGCCCGCTTCGGTGAAATCGGTCTGGGCGGCGAAGAGCGAGAGGGAGGCAAGCCGCTCATCCCCGTCCCGCGCCATCGCGGCGGCGGCGATCGCCATCAGCGTGCCGCCCAGGCAATAACCCGCCGCATGCACCCGCTCGGCCCCCGTGATCGCGGTGATCGCGTCGAGCGCCGCGCGCGGGCCGAGATCGAGGTAATCCGCCATGCCGCAATCGCGGTCATCGGAATCGGGATTGCGCCAGGACAGCATGAACACGGTGAAGCCCTGATCGACGAGGTAACGCACCAGCGATTCCTGCGGCGTCAGGTCGAGGATGTAGTATTTCATGATCCAGGCCGGGACGATCATGACCGGCTCGGGATGCACCTTGTCCGTGGTCGGCGTGTACTGGATCAGCTCCATCAGCCGGTTGCGCGCCACGACCTTGCCCGGTGTCGCGGCCATGGTCTCGCCGACACGGAAATCGCCGGTCTCGGGCACCGCATCGGCCTTTGCCTGCACCGCGCGCGCGGCATCCTCGATGGCATGCAGGGCGCCCTCGACGAAATTGGAACCGCCGGTGTCGCGGGTGCGGGCGAGTACTTCCGGATTGAGCGGCACGAAGTTCGACGGCGCCACCGCGTCGAGCATCTGCCTGACCATGAAGCTGAGCATGGCCTCGTTCTGCGGCGCCACACCGCGCGTCTGCGTCGTTGCCACGCGCCACCAATCCTCGCTGGCGAGGAAACTGTCGCGCATCAGCCGAAACGGCGCCTCTTCCCAGGACGGGGCGGCGAACCGGCGATCGCGGCTGGTTGCGGTCTCGGGCTGCAATCCGAAGGCGAGACGGGTGGAGTCGCGCAGGGCCTTTTCGATCAGGCCGGCCTGTTTGCCCGGCGAGAGCGAGAAATGCAGGGCCCAATCCGTCCAGGCATTGATCAACGCCGTGGGTGCCATACCGCCCGTGGCGCGGGCGATCCCGGCACCGGTCATCCGGTCCCAGATCTGTGCGCGATCGGGAGATTGCTGAAAATCGACCATTCTTTGCCTCTTCCCGCAGCATCGTGCTGCCGTTCATGCCATCAAAGCATGGTTTCACGACGCTTTTGCGTCATCGGCGCCGTCATGCCGTGAGGCAGGCAAGATCGGCGCCAATTGCGGCGCTGCGCTGGTGCCGGGCGGGCAGGCGAGAGCCACCCGTGACAGGAGGACCGCTTGCGCAATGCCGCCGGTCGCCCTTCCCGGGAAGAGCGACCGGTTCGTCATGTCGGGCCGTGCGCCGGCCGCGCCGTCAGATGTCGAGATTGGCCACGCTGAGCGCGTTGTCCTGGATGAATTCGCGGCGCGGCTCCACCACATCGCCCATCAGCTTGACGAAGAGATCATCGGCATCCGCGACGTCCTTGACCCGCACCTGCAGCAGCGAGCGCGCATCGCGATCGAGCGTCGTCTCCCAGAGCTGATCCGGGTTCATCTCGCCCAGACCCTTGTAGCGCTGCAGATTGACGCCGCGCGCGCCGAAGCTGGTGGCGGCCTCGAACAGGGCCATGGGGCCGTAGATCGCCTTGGCATCGCCCTTGCGCACGAGCTTGGCCGGCTGGCTGTAGACTTCCTGCAGGGTGGTGGCGAATTCGTCGATCCGCTTGGCCTCCTGCGATTCGAGCAGGGCGGCGTCGAGCACCTGGGCCTCGGTCACGCCGCGCACCACGCGGGTGAAGACGTAGCCGCCATTCTCGATGCGCCCCTGCCAGCCGCGCTCAGTTTCTTCCGAGAGGATGTCGAGGCGCCGCGCGACATATTCCGCCGCCTTCGGTCCGCGCTCGGGGTCATCGACGATATCCGGGCGCAGAACACCGGCGATCGCAGCCTGTTCGACCACGAAATGCGAATAGCGGGAATGCAGGGCGCGGATGGTGTTGCGCACGATGCGCGCCTCCTCGACCAGCTTGACCAGCTGCTGACCCTGGAAGGAGGTGCCGCTGGCGAGATCGAGGCTGGCTTCGACCGTGCCGAGATCGATCAGATAATCCTCGAGCGCGCGCTCGTCCTTGACGTAGATCGCGTTCTTGCCGCGCGACACTTTGTAGAGCGGCGGCTGGGCGATGTAGAGATGCCCGCGCTCGATCAGTTCCGGCATCTGACGGAAGAAGAAGGTCAGCAGGAGCGTGCGGATATGGGCGCCGTCGACATCGGCATCCGTCATGATGATGATCTTGTGGTAGCGCAGCTTGTCGGGGTTGAACTCCTCGCGCCCGATGCCGGTGCCGAGCGCCGTGATCAGCGTGCCGATCTCCTGGGATGAGAGCATCTTGTCGAAGCGCGCGCGCTCGACATTGAGGATCTTGCCCTTGAGCGGCAGCACGGCCTGATATTCGCGCGCCCGGCCCTGCTTGGCCGAGCCGCCTGCCGAATCACCCTCGACGATGAAGAGCTCGGATTTGGCCGGGTCGCGCTCCTGGCAATCGGCGAGCTTGCCGGGGAGGGAGGCGATGTCGAGCGCGCCCTTGCGGCGGGTGAGTTCGCGCGCCTTGCGCGCCGCCTCGCGGGCGGCAGCGGCCTCGACGATCTTGCCGACGATGACGCGGGCTTCCTGCGGGTTGAGTTCCAGCCAGTCGCGCAGGGCTTCGTTGACCCCGTTCTCCACCGCCGGGCGCACTTCCGAGGAAACCAGCTTGTCCTTGGTCTGGGAGGAGAATTTCGGATCGGGCACCTTCACCGAGACCACCGCGGTGAGCCCCTCGCGGCAATC
>PXAW01000631.1 GCA_003567055.1 Hyphomicrobiales bacterium | reverse complement strand
GCATGAACGGAATCGGCTGGCGCGACCCTGATTTCATCCCCGCTTTCGTGCTCAACCACATGCTGGGCGGCGGCGTCTTCACCTCGCGGCTGTTCCAGGAGGTGCGCGAGAAGCGCGGCCTGGCCTATTCCGTCGGCACCGGGCTCGTCAGCCTGCGCGGCGCGGCGATGACATGGGGCTTCACCGCGACCAAGAACGAGCGCGTCGTGGAGGCGCTGGAGGTGATCGCGGGCGAGATCGAGAAGCTCAAGACGCAGGGACCGAGCGAGGAAGAGCTCACCAAGGCCAAGGCCTATCTGACCGGCTCCTACCCGCTCGCCTTCGACACCTCGACCAAGATCGCCCAGCAGCTCGCCCAGATCGCCTTCGAGGGGCTGGGCATCGATTACATCGCCCGGCGCAACGCGCTGGTCTCGGCGGTCTCCCACGAGGATGTGATGCGCGCAGCCGAACGCGTGCTCGGCGACGGGCGCATGCTTGTCGTCGTGGCGGGGCGGCCCGAGGGGCTGGCCGCAATCTGACAACGGCGCTTTCGCGTCCGACGATCGGATCATGCATCCTTTGCCGCAGGCTGGCGTTATCGATTGAAGAGCTTTGCGATTGACGGGTTTTCCCGCATTGGCGGAAGCCCGGCGAAGCGTCACCATTCGCATCGGTCACAGGAGGTTCTCAGATATGGCTTTGCGGCAATCGATCGAGCAGGCGATGGGCAATACGATGGGCGGGGCGGGCATCCCGCGCACCGCCATCGAGGCGGCGCTCTCCGTCACCGAGACCGAACTGAAGCGCCTGCGTGAGGAGGAGGCCTCCGGCAAGCTCGCACTGCTCACACTTCCCGACGAGACCGGCGATTTCGCTGCGGTCGAGGAGACGGCCCGCAAGCTGCGTGACGGCGCGAGCGACGTGGTCTTTCTCGGCACCGGCGGGTCGAGCCTCGGTGGCCAGACGCTCGCCCAGCTCGCCGATTACATGGTGCCCGGGCTCGGGCGCCTGGCCGAGGGGCCGCGCGTGCATTTCTTCGACAATCTCGACCCGGCCACCTTCGGGCGCGTGCTCGAGGCGCTGCCGCTGGCCACGACCCGCTTCGTCGCGATTTCGAAATCCGGCGGCACCGGCGAGACGCTGATGCAGACAATGGCAGTGATGCATGCGCTCTCGGATGCGGGGCTCAAGATCGGCGAGCATGTCTTCGGCCTGTCCGAGCCGCGCAAGGAAGGCACGAAGAACGCCCTGCGCGATCTGCTGGAGCCCGAAGGCTCGCCCTTCCTCGAACATCATACCGGGATCGGCGGACGCTATTCGGCCTTGACCAATGTCGGCCTCCTGCCCGCAGCGGTGATGGGGCTCGACATCGCCGCGATCCGCCGGGGCGCCGCCTCGGTCTATGCGCCGATCCGGGCCGGCGAGTTGCCGGCTGCGGATATCCCCGTGGCGAACGGCGCCGCCTTGATGACGGCGGCAGCGCTGGAGGGCAAGGCCGTCTGCGTGACCATGGCCTATGCGGACCGGCTGGAGCGTTTCACGCGCTGGTGGGTGCAGCTCTGGGCCGAGAGTCTGGGCAAGGACGGCAAGGGCTCGCAGCCCGTCGCCGCGATCGGCCCGGTCGATCAGCATTCGCAATTGCAGCTCTATCTCGCCGGTCCCAACGACAAGATCTTCACCGTGATCACCACAGATTGCGCCGGCAAGGGCCCCGCGATCGACAAGGCGCTGGCCGAGCGCGCCGGCGAACCGGGCTTTGCCGGCAAGACCATCGGCGATCTCGTCGCGGCGCAGGGCCGCGCCACGGCGGATACGCTGGTGAAAAATCATCGCCCGACGCGCACCATCCACGTCGATCGCCTCGACGAGGAGCATCTCGGGGCGCTAATGATGCATTTCATGCTGGAGACCATCCTCACCGGCTATGCGCTGGGCATCGATCCGTTCGACCAGCCCGCCGTCGAGGAGGGCAAGGTGCTCGCCAAGCAATATCTCGCAGAGGGCCACAAGGCGTGATGCGGGCCGCGCAATGACGCATCTCGTTCTCGTCGGCGGCGGGCACGCGCATGCGCTGGCCCTGCGCGGCCTCGCGCTTGATCGCGAGCCGGGTTTGCGCATCACCCTCGTCGCCCCGGAACGCCACTCGCCCTATTCCGGCATGCTGCCCGGGCATATCGCGGGGCTCTACGGCTTTGAGGCGATGCATATCGATCTCGAACGCCTCGCGGAGGCGGCGGGGGCGGATTTTATCCGCGCCCGCGCCATCGGCTTTCATGGCGCAGGCAAGCGCATCGCGCTGGATAACGGCGAGAGCCTTTCCTTCGACATCGCCTCGATCGATATCGGCATCACGCCCGATCTCGATGCGATTGACGGCGCGCGCGCGCATGCGCTGGCGGTCAAGCCGATCGGATCGCTCATCCCGAAGCTCGAAGGCCTGATCGCGCAGGCGCGACAGCCGGACGGCCCGCGCCGGGTGCTCGTTATCGGCGGCGGTGCGGCGGGCACCTGCCTCGCGTTTGCGCTGCGGCACAGATTGCGGCGCGAAACCGGTGGCCGCGCGATCGACGTGGCGCTGGCCACGGCGGAAGAGATCGCCCCGGAAATCAACGCCGCCGCGCGCTTCTTCCTGCGCCGCGCCCTGCGCCGGGTCGGGATCGCGCTGCATGAGCACAGCCCCATCGCGCATATCGGCCCCGATGGCGCGCAGACCGGGGACGGGCGCCAACTTGCCGCCGATGCCATGCTCGTCGCCTCGCATGCGAAGGCGCCGGCGGTTCTCGCCGAGGGCGATCTCGCACGCACGCCAGAGGGGTTTCTGGAAATCGGGGAAGATCTGCGTGTGCGCGGCCAGGACGCCGTCTTCGCCGTGGGCGATTGCGCCACGATGACCGCGCATCCGCGCCCCAAGGCGGGCGTCTTCGCCGTGCGTCAGGGGCCCGCCCTGGAGCGCAATATCCGCGCGCTGGTTCGCGGCGAAACGCTCCCCCCGCATATCCCGCAGAAGGACTGGCTGATGCTGATCGCCACCAGCGACGGCCATGCCATCGCCTCACGCGGACGCCACTTCGTCTTCGCCGGCCCCCTGCCCTGGCTGGCCAAGGACAGGATCGACCGGAAATTCATGGCGCTGTTCGATCATGACACGCTTCCGACGAAGTCGTGAAGCGCGCGGGCCGGTTCACTCTTGACCTGACGGCGCTCCCGTTTTCCAAAGGATATGAAGCTTCATCTGCGACAGGGGTCCTCGCGTGTTCGAATCGGTACTCATCGCCAATCGCGGCGAAATCGCCTGCCGGATCATCAGGACGGCGCAAGCGCTCGGCATGCGCACCATCGCGGTGCATTCGCAGGCGGATGCGGATGCGCTGTTCGTGCAGATGGCCGACGAGGCCTACGAGATCGGCCCGGCGCCGGCGGCAGAATCCTATCTGCGCATCGACAAGGTGATCGATGTCGCGCTCGCCAGCGGCGCGCAATGCATCCATCCTGGCTACGGCTTCCTTTCCGAGCGCGCAGAATTCGCCGAGGCCTGCGCCGAGAACGGCATCGCCTTCATCGGCCCGCCCGCCTCCGCCATCAAGGCGATGGGCCTCAAGGATGCCGCCAAGGCGCTGGCGCAGAAGGCGGGCGTGCCCGTCGTGCCGGGCTATCACGGCTCGAAGCAGGAGCCCGATTTCCTGCGCCAGAAGGCCTATGAGATCGGCTATCCGGTTCTGATCAAGGCCGTGGCCGGTGGTGGCGGCAAGGGCATGAAGCGGGTCGACAAGGCCACCGAATTCGACGACGCCCTCGCATCCGCCATGCGCGAGGCGCAGGCCTCCTTCGGTGATCCGCGCGTTCTCGTCGAGAAATACGTGCTCGCCCCGCGCCATGTGGAGATCCAGGTCTTCGCCGACCAGCACGGCAATGTGGTGCATCTCAACGAGCGCGACTGCTCGCTCCAGCGTCGCCACCAGAAGGTGATCGAGGAGGCCCCGGCGCCGGGCATGACGCCACAGATGCGCGAAGCCATGGGCAAGGCCGCCGTGGAGGCCGCCCGCGCCGTCGGCTATGTGGGTGCGGGAACGGTGGAATTCATCGCCGATGGCCGCGAGGGCTTGAGGCCCGACCGCTTCTATTTCATGGAGATGAACACGCGCCTGCAGGTCGAGCATCCGGTGACCGAGGCGGTGACGGGGCTCGATCTGGTCGAATTGCAGTTCCGGGCTGCCGCCGGCGAGAAACTGCCTTTCACGCAGGACGAAGTGCGCCTCGAGGGGCACGCCGTGGAGGCGCGGCTCTATGCGGAGGATCCGGAGAAAGGCTTCCTGCCTTCAACCGGGCGCCTTTGGGCGCTGGAGCTGCCCGAGGATTTCGGTATCCGCGTCGATTCGGGTGTCGAGGCGGGTGACGAGGTCACCCCGTTCTATGATCCGATGATCGCCAAGATCATCGCGCGCGGTGCTGATCGTACCGAAGCGCTCGACCGGCTCTCGGCGGCCCTGGCTGCGACCGTCGTCGCCGGTCCGCGCAGCAATGCCGCGTTCCTGCGCCGTCTCGTGGATGCCCAGGCCTTCCGGGACGGTGCCTTCGATACCGGCTTCATCGATGCCAATCTCGAACAGCTCGGCGCCGTGGCGCAGCCGCCCGATCCCTTCGCGGTCGCCGCCGGCGCGCTTGCCCTGGTGCGCCGCGACCATGCGCGCAATGCCGAGGCCGGCAGCGTCGCCATTGGAGATCTGCCCGGCCCCTGGTGGACGAGCGACGGATTCCAGCTCGTCGGCGAACGCCGCACCGGCCTGCCGCTGGTGGTCGATGGCGAGCGCATCGACGGGATTCTCACCTGGGATGCCGAGGGTCCGGCCTTCGAGATGCCCGGTCAGGAGGTCGCCCCCGGCGAGACCGATGCGAGCATCGTCGAGGCCCGCGAGGCCATGCTGGTCCTGCATGAGGGCCGCCAGACCCGGGTCGAGATTCATGATCCGACGGCGGTCGATCTGGAACATCTCGACGCCGGCGGCCTGATCAAGGCCCCGATGCATGGCAAGCTGGTGGCGCTGTTCGTCGAAACCGGCCAGAGCGTCGAGAAGGGCGAGCGGATCGCCG
>PXAW01000124.1 GCA_003567055.1 Hyphomicrobiales bacterium | reverse complement strand
CGCGTTTCATCAGTCATCTGCGCGTCGTTAGTTGAAGTCTGCGCGATTGCAGGCATACTGACCAGTAGAGCAATGGCAGACGTGGCGATAAGATGTTTCATATTGCACCTCCTGATGCTATTTTTTCAGAATCGACGCTTATCGATCCGTATTCGGAGGGACAACAGTCAGTCGAACATTCCGTTCCCGAAAATTTTACGGCCAAGATTGCTTTTTTTACAAATAAATCGCCAGAAACGATTTTATGGCGCAAATATCTGTCGGCTCAGTTTTTGGTTGTGCGCCGGCGCGGCCTTGTTCAGGCCGGACCGCTCAATCGTCACCCGGCAGGCTCAGCCCCGCATTGCGGGCATAGACCTTGGCCAATGCGGCATCGTCCTCGCGCCCCAGTCCGGAGCCGGATGCGGCGAGGAACTGCTGGAGGGCGGCGGCGGTGAGCGGTGCGGAGAATTTCGCGCCGCGCGCGATCTCGAGCACGATGCCGAGATCCTTGGGCCAGATATCGACGGCGGAATGGGGCGTGTAATCGCCCGCGACGATATGGGGCCCGCGATTCTCGAACATCCACGAGGTGCCCGCGCATTGCGGAATCACCTCCAGCGTCTTCTGCGGGGAGATCCCCTGCGTCATGCCGAAGGTGACGGCCTCCGCCATGGCGGCGATATGCACGCCGGCGAGCATCTGGTTGATCGCCTTCATCGCCGAACCGGCGCCGGGTTCGGCGCCGAGATCGAACACCGTCTCGGCAACCGCATCGAGAACGGGCCTTGCCGCAGCAAAGGCGTCAGGGCTGCCCGAGGCCATCACCGAGAGCGCCCCGCGCGCCGCCTTGGCGGCTCCGCCGGAAATCGGCGCGTCGAGATAATGCAGGCCGCGTTGCGCGCAGCGCGCGGCGAAATCGCGGGCCTGGTCGGGGGCGATGGTCGGGCAGGCGATGATCACGGCACCGGGGCGCAGATGCGCAGCAATGCCGTCCTCGCCGAACAGCACCGTCTCGAGCTGCGCGGCATTGAGCACGACGATCACCGCCGCATCCGCGCGCGCACCCGCCTGCGCCACGTCGGCGCGATGCCCGCCCTCGCCGACGAGCTTCTCGACCGGCTCCGGCGCCACGTCGAAACCGTAGACGGTGGCGCCGGCGCGGATCAGCGTCGCGGCCATGCCATAGCCCATGGAGCCGAGGCCGAAGAAGGCGATGGTCTGATCGGAAAGGCGCATGGCGGGGCTCCGGGAGAGTTTGACGAGGGCGTGTTTCGCGCGATTGTTTCACGCCCCGCCTGCGCTTTGAAGCCTTGCAGATCGCCTTTGCCCGGTTGGGCTTTCGCGGATGCTGCAACGCACAACCGGGGAGCGAGATTCATGCGCCGCAGCATTGACAGCGTTCAAGCCCCGCCGGTAACTTCGCCGTGCTGCCGACGTGATCCGATCGCGCGGTGCAGTGTTTCGCATAACAAGGCCAACCAAACCGACAAGCGAAACAGGGAGGCCCGGCGCGACTGCGAACGGGGCGGTTTCGGGCAGGACGCTGACGCGCGATGATCCTCTATACATACGATCCCTGGCTGGTGCTGGCGTCAGTTGCCATCTCGATGATGGCAGCCTTTACCGGGCTGACCCTGACGCAGGGCCTGTCGCGCCTGACGAAGGGCCAGCGCCAGGCGCGGATCGTGATGGCGGCAATCGCGCTGGGTGGCGGCATCTGGTCGATGCATTTCGTCGCCATGCTGTCGATGCGCTTCCCGGTTCCGGTCTATTACGACATCCTGCCGACGACCGCTTCGGCGCTGATCGCGATCCTGCTGGCGGGGATCGCGTTGCTCTTGATGCATTTCGGCCCGCGCACGCACCCGCGCATGGGGCTTGCCGGTGCGATCCTCGGCGCTGGTATCGTGACGATGCATTATGTCGGCCTCAACGCCATCGAGGGCTGCCAGCCGGTCTATGAGCCGATCGGATTCGTCATTGTCGGTCTGATCGCGGCGGGGATGGGGGCGGCAGCGATCGGCATCGCCTATGGCCGGCGCACGCGGCGCAACACGTTGCTCGCGACGCTCGTCTTCGGTGCGAGCGTGGTGGTGGTGCATTTCTCGGCGATGAACTGGACCGATTTCGTGGAGGTGAGCCGCACCGCCTTCGACGCGCCGGCGCTCGCCAATGCCCAGATCGCCCTGATCGTGCTCCTTGCCGGATTCGTCATCTCCGGCGCCTTCCTGCTGACGGCGGCGAGCCTGCTCGACAGCCCGGCGGAGGCGGGGGCGGCGATAGACGAAGCGACGCCCGGGGAGCCGCTTCGCCAGGCGATTCCGCAGGCGCCCGCCGCAGCTGTCGGGGAGGCGGGGCTACAGCCGCCGCCGCAGATCGTGAAGCCGCACGGCCCGGCGCCGGTCGCAGAATCCGCCGCTTGCGTGCGTGTCCCCTATGAGAAGGACGGCGCGACCTTCTTCGTGCCGGCGGGCGAGGTCTTTGCCCTGCGCGCCGAGGGGCATTATTCCATCGTCTATATCGCCTCCGGACGGGTCTTCTGTCCCTGGTCGATCTCGGAGGCGGAGAAGCGGCTGCCGGCGCAGTTCCTGCGTGTGCACCGGTCCTATCTGGTCAATGCCGCGCGCGTCTCCGGTTTCCAGCGCCGCAAGGATAACGGCTACTGCCTCCTCGACGGCAGCCCCTCCCTGGACCGTGTCCCCGTCGCCCGCTCCCGCATCCCGGAACTGCGCGCCGCGCTCGGTCTGACCTGACCTTCATGCCGGCCCGACCGCGCGCTGAATGAACGGCGTATCTCCCAATCCGCCTGGTGCGCGCCGTCAGACGGTGCCGTTGGGGTCGTCGCGGCCCTCGATCATGGGGCGTTGGGCGACGATGGCGGCGTTGACGAAATCGAGGAAGGCGCGCACCCGGGCGGCGTGGCGCAGATCCGGATGGGTGAGCACCCATAACCCGGCGGAAAAATCCTCGCGCGGCGGCGCGAGGCGCACGAGGTCGGGGTTCTGCTCGGCTATGAAGCAGGGCAGGGGACCGAGCCCGGCCCGCGCGCCGATGGCCTCGGCGAGGCCGAGGACGGTGTTCACCCGGTAGACGATATGCTCGGGGGCGACGTGCTCGGCGATGTAGCGCGTCACCTTGAGCCCGGCGAGATTGTCCCCGAGCGAAACCCAGCGCTTCGCGAACAGATCGATCAGATCGACCGCAGAAGGGTCCGGCACATCCGCGCGATGCGCATAGAGCGCCCAGGCAATGGTCGCGACGCGGCGCCCGACCAGCGTCTCCGGCGGATTGTCGGTGGCGCGGATGGCGACATCCGCATCGCGCTTCGACAGGTTCAGGGCCTGGTTGGCGAGCACCACGTCGAGGCGAATCTCGGGATAGGCGCGGGTGAATTCGGCGAAGATCGGCGTCAGCAGATGCACCAGCAGCGAATCGTTGGTGGTGACCCGCAACTCCCCCGCCGGTGCGATCGACTGGCCGGCGAGCCGGCGCGTGAAGGCGGCGACATCCTCGTCCATGCGCTCGGCCAGAGCCGCCATCTCCTCACCCGCCGTGGTGAGGACATAGCCGGTGCGGTGACGCTCGAACAGCTTGACCTGCAAGGTGTCTTCGAGCTGGCCGAGGCGGCGGAAGACTGTCGAGTGATTGACGCCGAGCACTTCGGCGGCCCCGGTGAGGCCGCGCGCTTCGGCAATGATGCGCACGAGGCGGAATTCATCCCAGGGGATCTGCTGGGGAAGCGTCATTTCTTGCATCCATGCAATTAGGGTCTTCCGAAGATAGCTATTTTATTGCGATGTGGAAAGCTTAAATCAGGAGGAACGAACACTCATCACAGGAGCCAGCCGATGGCACGCGTTCTCGTTCTCTACTATTCCTCCTATGGCCATATCGAAACCATGGCCGGCGCCGTGGCGGAGGGGGCCCGCGAAGCCGGAGCGGAGGTCACCATCAAGCGCGTTCCCGAACTCGTGCCGCAGGAGATCGCCGAGAAGAGCGGCTACAAGCTCGATCAGGCAGCGCCGATCGCGACCGTGGAGGAGCTGGCCGATTACGACGCGGTGATCTTCGGCACCGGCACCCGCTTCGGCAACATGACCGCGCAGATGAAGAACTTCATCGACCAGGCCGGCGGTCTCTGGGCGCAGGGGAAACTTGTCGGCAAGGTCGGCGCGGTCTTCACCTCGACGGCGACGCAGCATGGCGGCCAGGAATCGACCATCCTGAGCTTCCACACCGTGCTTCTGCATCTCGGTTTCATCATCGTGGGGCTGCCCTACAGTTTCACGGCCCAGATGGGGCATGATGAAGTCATGGGCAATTCGCCCTACGGCGCCTCGACCATCGCCGGCGGCGACGGTTCGCGCCAGCCCTCGCAGGTCGAGCTCGACGGTGCCCGTTATCAGGGCCGCCATGTGGCGGAGATCGCTGCGAAAATCGCCGGCTGACGCTGCTTCAGCCGCGATCGGCGGCAGCGCGGCGCAGGCGATCCGTGATCGCCTCGCCGAGACCATGTTCGGGAACGGGGGCCACGGCGATGCCGGCGGCCCCCGTTTCGTCGAGGGCGCGCATCGCGCCGAACAGATTGGCGGCGGCCTCGCGCAGATCGCCGCTTTCGCTCAGATTGCGCACGGCGACCGCGTTCTGCATGCCGTGCGGGGGGACGCTGCCGAATAGCAGCGCCGCCTCGCCGGGCTCGATCGCCTGCGCATCGAGCCGTACCCGCGCACGCGGCGCGTAATGGCTCGTGAGCATGCCCGGGGCGAGGGGCGCGGATGGTGCGTCGGATGCGGATGAATCATCGGCCAGCGCGAGCCCGAGTACGGCCTCGATCGCCTCGCGCGACACGCCTCCGGGCCGCAACAGCCGCGGCACCCCGCCGAGACAGGCGACGATGGTCGATTCGAGCCCGATCCGTGTCGCGCCGCCATCGAGAATCGCGGCGATCCTGCCCTCCATATCGCGTGCGACATGGACGGCTTCGGTCGGGCTGATCCGGCCCGACGGGTTGGCGGAGGGTGCGGCAAGCGGCCTGTCGACGGCCCGCAGGAGCGCCGTCGCCACCGGATGATCGGGTACGCGCAAGGCGAT
>PXAW01000371.1 GCA_003567055.1 Hyphomicrobiales bacterium | reverse complement strand
TGGGTGACCGGACGCGCGGATGGCGCCTTCACCCTGCATACCCGTGGCCTCCACGCATTCGACATGGCCCGCCGCGCCGTCGGTGAGGGCAAGGTCACAATCGCAAACGGCCAGTTCGTCGGCATTTCCCTCGATGACGCGATCCGCCGCTTCGAGCGCCAGCCGCTGACCGCCTCGCACAATCTGCGCACCGGCATGACGGCCTTCAACGAGGCGCGCGGCTACATCGCCATCGCGGACGGGCTGGGCAAGATCCTCGAGAGCGAGTTCGAGGCCGCGGACATCACCGGCGCCGTGCAGGGCATCTTCTTCATCCCGGACCGACGGATTTCCGCCCGGGCCGCGGTGCAGAGCCGGGAGGCGGTCGCGGATGGCGACATGGTCTCGGCGCTCTCCTTCGACATCCAGGGCCCCTGGCACGACATCGCCATCCTCCCTGACGCCAATGCGCTGATCCAGCGCTCCGGCGCCGCCCGCCTGCTGCTCGGCCCCTCAGTCGATGTGACCCCACTCGACCAGCTGCCGGCGCAATAGGGCGATCTAATCCGCCTGCGCCGCCCGCATCCGCGCCGAGCGGCGCATCACGATCGTGGCGATCACCACCGCCGTGGCGACGAGCCCGATCAGGATGGCGGAAGCCGCGTTGATCTCAGGCGTCCCCCCCAGCCGCACCTGGCTGTAGATGCGCATCGGCAGCGTCGTTGCGCCGGGGCCGGAGGTGAAGCTCGCGATCACCAGATCATCCATCGACAGGGTGAAGGCGAGCAGGAAGCCCGCGAGGATCGCCGGCGCGACGATGGGCAGCGTGATCGTGAAGAACACCTTCCAGGGCGGTGCGCCGAGATCGAGGGCGGCTTCCTCCAGCGTCCGGTCGAAGGCCATCAGCCGCGATTGCACGATCACCGTGACGAAGCACATCGCGAAGGTGGTATGCGCCACCGCGATGGTCCAGAACCCGCGATCGAGATTGATGGCGACGAAGAGCAGCAGCAGCGACAGCCCGGTGATCACCTCCGGCATCACCATCGGCGCGTAGATCAGCCCCGTGAACAGCGCCCGCCCGCGAAAGCGCCCGTGGCGCGTCAGCGCGAGCGCCGCGAGCGTGCCGAGGATCGTGGCGAATATGGCGGTGACGAAGGCCACCCGGATCGTCACCCAGGCGGCGCGCATCAGCGGCTCGTTGCGAAACAATTCGCCATACCAGCGCGTCGAGAACCCGCCCCAGACGGTGACGAGCCGCGACTCGTTGAACGAGTAGATCACGAGCAGTAGGATCGGGATGTAGAGGAAGGCGAGCCCCAGCGTCAGCGCCGCCACGTTGAAGAAGGAAAGGCCCCTCATGGCCGCTCCCCCTTATCGCGTGCCCCGGCCCCGCCCTTTGCCCCGCCCTTGGCCCCAGCCTCCATGCGCCGCGATTCCGCCTCGCGGAAGATCACGATCGGCACCACCAGCACGACGAGCAGCACCATCGCCACGGCGGCGGCGACGGGCCAGTCGCGGTTGGAGAAGAATTCGACCCAGAGCGTGCGCCCGATCATCAGCGTCTGCGAGCCGCCGAGCAGATCCGGCACCACGAATTCGCCGGTGATCGGGATGAAGCAGAGCAGCGAGCCGGCGATGATGCCGGGCTTGGCGAGCGGCACGGTGACCGTCCAGAACGCCCGCGCGCGCGACGCGCCGAGATCGCGCGCGGCCTCGATCAGGGTATGATCCATCCGCTCGAGCGTGGCATAGAGCGGCAGCACCATGAAGGGCAGGTAGGTATAAACCAGCGCGATGAACACCGCATACTCGGTATTGAGTATGGTGAGCGGTTCGGATATCAGCCCGGCGCCGATGAGATAATGGTTGAGGAAACCCTCCGGGCGCAGGATCCCGATCCAGGCATAGACGCGGATCAGGAAGCTCGTCCAGAACGGCAGGATCATCGCCGCGACGAGGATCGGCCGCCAGGAGCGCGGCGCGCGCGCCATCGCATGGGCGATGGGGAAGCCGATCGTGATCAGGATCGCCGTCGAGATCAGCGAAATCCGCAGCGATGAGAGGAGCGAGGCGATGTAGAGATCGTCCTGCGCGAGGAAGACGAAATTCTCGAAGCTCAGCGCCTTGAAGAACGCGACGAGCCCGTCCCATCCCGCAGCAAGATCGAGCAACGGCCAATAGGGCGGCTGCGCCAGACGCGGCTCCGACAGCGCGATCTTCAGGACGATCGCCATCGGCCACAGGAAGAACGCCGCGAGCCAGAGATAGGGGATGATGATGACGAGCCGGCGGGTGAAATGCTGCATCCCCGCCCCCTCAATCGCGCAGGATCACGGCCGCATCGGGCGCGAAATCCACACAGACCCGCTCCTCCAGAGCGAGCGGGTTTTCGGTGAAGCGCGTCGCGTTGGCGCGGGTGACGCGGATGATGCGGCCGTTATCGAGCTTGATGCGATAGACCGTCCAGTCCCCGAGATAGCCGATATCCCAGATCTCCCCGGCCAGCGTATTGACCGCGCCCGCATCCGCCGCCTCGGCTTCGCGGAAGACGCGCATCTTCTCCGGGCGCACCGCGACGGCCACCGCATCGCCGGGGGCGAGCGCCTCGTCGGGATCATCGACGCGAAACGCCGTCTCGCCCTCGCTGGCGCGCAGGGACCAGAGCGCGCCGTCACCCGCAGCTCCGCCCGCATCTCCGCCCGCACCCCCGCCCTCGACGCGCGCCTCGAACAGGTTGATCTCGCCCACGAAATCCGCGACGAAGCGCGAGGCGGGTTGCTCGTAGATCACCCCGGGCGTCGCCACCTGCACCACGCGCCCGGCATCCATCACGGCGATGCGGTCGGCCATGGTCATGGCCTCTTCCTGGTCGTGGGTGACGACGATGAAGGTGGTGCCGAGCTCGATCTGGATATCCATCAGCTCGAATTGCGTCTCCTCGCGCAGCTTCTTGTCGAGCGCCGCGAGCGGCTCGTCGAGGAGCAGCACCCTGGGGCGTTTGGCGAGCGCGCGGGCGAGCGCGACGCGCTGGCGCTGGCCGCCGGAGAGCTGATCGGGCGCGCGCCCGGCGAAGCGCTCCATCTGCACCAGCTTGAGCATGTCCGCGACCCGCGCCGCAATCGCATCGCGCGCCATCCCCTCCTGCCGCAGGCCGTAGGCGATGTTCTTCTCGACGCTCATATGCGGAAACAGAGCATAGCTTTGAAACATCATGTTGACCGGGCGGCGGTTGGGCGCCACCCCGGCGAGATCGGCGTCACCCAGCAGGATCCGCCCGCCCGTCGGCGCCTCGAACCCGGCCAGCATCCGCATCAGGGTCGACTTGCCACAGCCCGACGGCCCGAGCAGGCAGAAGAACTCGCCCTGGTAGATATCCAGCGACAGATCCGCCACCGCGACCTGATCGCCGAAGCGCTTGCTCACATTCTCGAACCGGATGAACGGCACGGCGCCCGGATCCGCCCAAGGCGCAAAATCCTGCCGCACCGCCCCCACAGCCCGAACCCCACCCCGCTTCATCCCACCACCCCCAGAGAGGATTGATCCGTCAGGGGTTTAGGGGAGATTTGGGGGTGGGGGAAGGGGAAACAGAACTTCCTCCAGGCGCGATACCAACCTGGCCCGCGCGTCCGGAGACAACCTGTCGAGGTTGACCTGCTTCCATTGCACCGCAGGAAGTGCCGCAGCCGAGGGAAGGCCAATATCATTCCAGTCCGGGTGCCCTTTTTTGAAATCGACGATGAAGCGCCGATGTGTTTGCGGCATCGCGCCGATCACCTGTTCAATGAGTTCCTCCCGGGCGTGCAGGAGATCATCCAGCGATACGGAAGAATCGGACATACCGAGAAACCGCGTTCGGAATTCGCTGGTGATATTCTTTCGGTGGGGCGAAACGATCTCCGAGATGGGTCGGTCATGGCTGATCAGGTAGATCAAGAACGCGCTACGCAGCGTTTCGTCGATGCCCTCGTTCGCTAGCAGGTCGCGAATGTCGAACAGGTCACGCGGATGTTGTCGGTCCAGCGCCGCGATAGCCTTGCCGGCATAGAGATCAGCGAAGGATACCAGCTGAATTTCCGCGAATCCGAAGGCTTCTTCCACGGATCGTGATACCCTGCGCCATTCAGAAGCGTACACACAGCCGCGAAGAACCGGCGTCACCTCGATCTTGATCTGTGCGCGACCCCGTCTCACCAGGATACGGGTCATGAGCTTCCCGTTATCCGCATTCCTGGTGGTGACGTTGGTACCGGCCAGTCCTGTTGCGATGGATCGCCCGATCCGGCGTAACCCCGCATCAATCGCCATGAGCGACTGCTCGCGCGGTTCGACCGGGAGATACGTCAGATCGATATCGACAGAAAGGCGCGGCATGTCCCGGATGAACAGGTTGATCGCGGTCCCGCCTTTCAGGGCGAAAATTTCCTCGCGCGCGACGAATGGCAGTGCGGCGACAAGCAGTGCCACCTGCGCCCGATACGCCTCAGACAGGCTCATCCAGATCCTCCGGGACAGTGATGAGATAGGTCGGATCGAGCCTGCCACCCTTTGCCAGCATGCGCTTGCCGCTGCCGAGGGAGATCTTCGTCCGGTCGATATGGCGCAGCCAGCCGTGACCATGGCGCTCGGCCAGCCAGAAACACAGGCGTTTCACCTTGATGCTGCGACAATCTTCCAGCAGCCTCTGCATCAGGCCAGGACGCAGGTTCTGCAAGCCTTGCGCGATCATGTCTGCATTGTCGAAACTCTCACGTGAGGGCAATTCGTCGAGCAATTCGAGGAAAGCGCGCTCCGGGCGCGAAACCGCGAGCGGCCATTCCGATCCAGAGAACTTTTCATGCAGTATCCCGGCGCGGGAGATCTCTGGAAGAGAGGCCTCGTTTTCTTCACTGCCCCATTTGAAACTGTTCGCGCTTTGCAAGCATGACGCGCCGTCGAAAAGTGACGCAATCCGATGGAAAACGAAATCTGCGTCCAGCGGCAGACGCGTCAGCCATCCCGGAGGAGGGTCAAGGCCATGGAGATGCACCGTTTCCCGCTGGCCTCCGTCGAGATAATGGGCGTATCCCTGCAGCGCGAGAGCCGTACCTCCGCC
>PXAW01000367.1 GCA_003567055.1 Hyphomicrobiales bacterium | reverse complement strand
GTGATGAAACAGGTCTCGGCCCCGTTTTCCCCGGCATGCGCGGCCATCTGTTCGAGCGAGCGCACGACCCCGTTGATCTGCGGATGCCAGGCATCCGTGGCGATGAGCAGACGCATGTGATTTTTCTCCGCCATTTCGAGCGAATACTGCATGCCGGCATTCTTTTGCCATCGACATCGGAATGATGTTTCATATTCACTCACTAAACGCGGTAATACGGCTGTTAAATCACAGTTTGATGACGCTATGACAAGGCGCTTGACATGACAAAGCCTCCCTCCCTTGCGGGAGAGAGGCCTTACGGTAGTGCGGCGGCAAGCACCCGCCGCGTTCCTGTCCTTGAGGCAGCGATCAGAAATCCATTCAGAAATCCATGCCGCCGCCGGGCATGGCGGGGGCGGATTCCTTCCTGGGCAGCTCGGCGATCATCGCCTCGGTGGTCACGAGCAGGCCGGAGACGGAGGCTGCGTCCTGCAATGCGGTGCGCACCACCTTGGCCGGATCGATCACGCCGAAGGCGAACATGTCACCATATTCCCCGGTCTGGGCGTTATAGCCGAAGGCATAGTCGGCGTTCTCCGTGATCTTGCCGACCACGACGGAGCCGTCGGCACCGGCATTCTGGACGATCTGGCGGGCCGGGGCCTGGATCGCGCGGCGCACGATCTCGATCCCGGTCTTCTGGTCGTCATTGGCCGGAGCCAGACCGTCGAGCGCCTTGATGGCGCGCAGGAGCGCCGTACCACCGCCGGGCAGGATGCCCTCCTCGACCGCTGCCTTGGTGGCGTGCATGGCGTCGTCGACGCGATCCTTGCGCTCCTTCACCTCGACTTCCGTGGCGCCACCGACGCGGATCACCGCGATGCCGCCCGCGAGCTTGGCCAGGCGCTCCTGGAGCTTCTCGCGGTCGTAATCGGAGCTGGTCTCCTCGATCTGCGCCTTGATCTGGGTGACGCGGGCCTCGATATCCTGCTTCGCGCCGGCACCATCGACGATGGTCGTATTTTCCTTCTCGATGACGATCTTCTTCGCCCGGCCCAGCATGTCGAGGGTGACGTTCTCGAGCTTGATGCCGAGATCTTCCGAGACGGCAGTGCCGCCGGTGAGGATGGCGATATCCTGCAACATGGCCTTGCGGCGATCACCGAAGCCCGGCGCCTTCACGGCGGCGATCTTGAGCCCGCCGCGCAGCTTGTTGACCACGAGCGTGGCCAGCGCCTCGCCTTCCACATCCTCGGCGACGATCAGGAGCGGCTTGCCCGATTGCACCACGGCTTCGAGCACGGGCAGGAGTTCCTGCAGATTGCCGAGCTTCTTCTCGTGGATCAGCACATAGGCGTCTTCCAGCTCGACGCGCATCTTCTCGGCATTGGTGACGAAATACGGCGAGAGATAGCCGCGATCGAACTGCATGCCCTCGACGACGTCGAGCTCGGTCTCGAAGCTCTTGGCCTCCTCGACGGTGATCACGCCCTCGTTGCCGACCTTTTCCATGGCCTGGGCCAGATAACGGCCGATCTCGGCATCGCCATTGGCCGAGATGGTGCCGACCTGGGCGATCTCGTCATTGCTGGTGATCTTGCGGGCATTCTTGCGCAGATCCGCCACCACGGCCTCGACCGCCATGTCGATGCCGCGCTTGAGATCCATCGGGTTCATGCCGGCTGCGACCGACTTGGCGCCTTCCCGGACGATGGCCTGGGCGAGCACGGTCGCGGTGGTGGTGCCGTCACCAGCGAGATCGTTGGTCTTGGAGGCAACTTCGCGCACCATCTGTGCGCCCATATTCTCGAACTTGTCGGAAAGCGTGATTTCCTTGGCGACCGTCACACCGTCCTTGGTGATGCGCGGCGCGCCGAACGACTTTTCGATCACCACGTTGCGGCCCTTGGGGCCCAGCGTGACCTTCACCGCATCGGCGAGAATATCGACGCCGCGCAGCATCTTCGTGCGGGCATCGGTGGAAAACTTGACTTCCTTGGCAGACATGATCGTCACTCCGAAAACGATATCTTCGATATCGGACAGGCCCCGTCAGGCGGCCTTCTGCTGGACTTCGCTGGCGTCGAGAACGCCGAGAATGTCGGATTCCTTCATGATCAGAAGGTCTTCGCCGTCGATACGCACTTCCGTGCCCGACCACTTGCCAAACAGCACGCGGTCGCCGGCCTTGACGTCGAGGGCGACGAGCTCACCCTTCTCGTTGCGCGCGCCTGGGCCCACGGCGACGATTTCGCCCTGCTGCGGCTTCTCCTTGGCGTTATCCGGGATGATGATACCGCCGGCGGTCTTCTGATCGGCCTCGATGCGGCGCACCAGAACGCGGTCATGCAAAGGACGGAACGTCATCTTTCACATCTCCTGAATGATCTTGCGAGATCGGTTGATCCTCACGGGGAGCCGCGCCCGTCACGACACGCGACGCCGCTCGCCCGGCGATCAGATGGGCGGGGCGATGGCGCCGTTCAAGAGTGGAGACGAAAAATTTTGGCACTCTCGATGAAGAGTGCCAGGCGGGGCCGTGAGGGAGACAGTGAGAGAGGCCGTGAGGGATTGGCAGCACTCACCGCTGAATGCTGCTAACATATTGATATAAATGATTTTTTTGTTGCGCTCTGCTAGCGCATTCGGCATCCTGTGACAAGGGATGAATCATCCCGCGATACGTTTTTTTCGCCCGTTCACGTTGCGCCCGGCGCAGAAAGGAGGTCCCATGTCGGAAAAGGTGTTGCGTCCCGATGGTGTCGTCAGCCCCGCTTTCATCAAGCAGATGCAGGGCTATGGCCTGATCACCGCCGATATTCTCTACCGTTTGCCCGACCATCCCGGTCTGTTGCAGAATTTCATCTGGCAGGAATACGATACCGCCCCGGAATTCCCGGTGCTCAAGCGCTTCCTCGATTTCTGGACCCGCGAGATCGACGGCCTGCTCCACAGCGTCACGATCGCCCATTGCGGGCTGATCAAGCCGGCGGAATTCAAGGCCGTGGACGGGGTGCTGCAATTGCATTGATGCGGGCCTGCGCTACCCTCGGGGCCCCTGCCGAGACCTTTGCCCGACTCCTTGTCGATCCGGCAATGCGACCGTTTTTGCGGTCGCAAAGGCTGCGCTTCCGGGTTAGAAGCGTTGCATCTCGGATCGGAGGGAATGATGGCGCTATTGATTCTCGGGCTGGTGATCTTCATCGGCACGCACAGCTTCACCATGATGCGCGCGCAGCGGACGGCGGCGATCGCGCGTCTGGGCGAGAACGGCTACAAGGGCCTTTATTCCCTGCTCGTCCTCATCGGCCTGGTGCTGATCTGGATCGGGTTCGGTCAGTATCGGGCCGATGGCTACATCCAGATCTGGTGGCCGCCCATCTGGACGCAGCACCTTTCGACATTGTTGGTGCTATTCGCCTTCATCCTGCTTCCGGCTGCCTACATGCCCGGCTACATCAAGGCCAGGGCGAAGCATCCGATGCTCGCGGCGGTCAAGATCTGGGCCTTCGCACACCTTCTCGCCAATGGCGATCTCGGCTCGATCATTCTCTTCGGCAGCTTGCTCGGCTGGGCCGTCGTGGCGCGGATCAGCACCAAGCGCCGCACGGATGCCCCCTCGGCGGTCAGCGCCCCGGTGACCGCGCCGCAGGCGAAATACGACGTGCTGGCGCTGGTGATCGGGGTCGGTTTCTACCTCGCCTTCGTCTTCTGGCTGCACCGCCTGCTGATCGGCGTGCCGGTCTTCGGGGGCTGAACGGGGAGGAATTCATGTCGGCACAGGCTGCCAGTCGCCGGCTGAGCGCGCCCGATATCGGCGCGCGCAAGGGCGGTGAGCCGATCGTGGCGCTTACGGCGTCCACCACCCCCTTCGCGCGCCTCGTCGATCAGGGGGGCGCGGACGTCATCCTCGTGGGCGATTCGCTCGGGATGGTGCTGCACGGCCTGGACACCACCCTGCCGGTGAACATCGACATGATGATCCTGCACGGCCAGGCGGTGATGCGCGGGGTGCAGCGTGCGCTCGTCGTTGTCGATCTGCCTTTCGGATCCTATGAGGAGAGCCCGGAAAAGGCCTTCCGCACCGCCTCGCGGATCATGCGCAAGACGGGCTGCGGCGCGGTCAAGCTGGAGGGCGGTGCGCGCATGGCGGAAACGATCCGCTTCCTCACACAGCGCGGCATTCCGGTGATGGGGCATGTCGGGCTGACGCCGCAATCGATCGCGGCACTCGGCTCCTTCCGTGCCCAGGGGCGTGATCGCGACAGCTGGCCCGCCATGATCGAGGATGCAGGCGCGGTCGCGCAAGCGGGCGCCTTCGCCATCGTGGTCGAGGCCGTGGCCGAGCCGCTGGCGGTCGCGATGACGAAGGCCGTTCCGGTTCCGACCATCGGCATCGGCGGATCGGCGCAATGCGACGGGCAGATCCTCGTCCTGGAGGACATGCTGGGTCTCGGCGAGCGGGCGCCGAAATTCGTGCGCCGCTATGCCGAGATCGGCCAGGTGATCGAAAAGGCCGTCGCCGAATACGCCGCCGATGTGCGCGCCCGCAGCTTCCCCGGCCCGGAAAACGTCTATCCGGAGCGCAAGACCGGGGGCTGAGCAGGCCTTCCTCCCGCGCGCCGCCGGCGCTTCGCCATAAAAGCGTCTCGCCTTGGGCGCATGCCTGTGCTAGGCGACGCGTTCGGTATGGCGCCTGTAACGGGTCTGCGAGCGAAGACGGGTTTGACGATGGACGAGTTTCTCCGCGAGGTCGATGAAGAAGTCCGCCGCGAAAGGGCGATGGCTTTCTGGAAGCGTTGGGGCGGGCCGCTGATCGCGGTCGCGCTGATCGTCGTCGCGGGTGTCGGCGGCTGGCGCTACTGGGAATATATCGAGACGCAGCGTGCGCATCAGGCCTCGGCCCAGCTCTTCGAGGCCCAGCAGGTGATCACCGAAGGCAACCGCGCCAGCGGCATCGAGATGCTGGAAGAGCTCGCCGTTGCGGGCGGGGGCAACGTCGCCATGCTGGCGCGCTTCCGCATGGCTGCGGCACTGGGAGAGCAGAGCGCAGCGCGTGGAGCCGAAGCCTTCGACGCGCTCGCCGATGACACCTCCGTGCCCCGCCACATGC
>PXAW01000370.1 GCA_003567055.1 Hyphomicrobiales bacterium | reverse complement strand
GCGGGGTCGCGCCCCACGATCATGGCCACAGCCGCGCGGGCGCCATCGAGATCGCCGGCGCTGAGCGGTGCGGCGACGGCGGTGACGTGGTCGTGCATCGAACGGGTAGCGATCAGCGGCCAGGCGAGCAGCGCCGTGAGCACGAGGCCGGTGACGCCATCGGGGAGCATCAGCGCCACGATCAATGCCGGCAGGCTTGCCGCGAGAATCACGGCGAGCGCGGCAAGCATCCCCGCCCGCGCCCGGCGCGCCGGGGGATCCCCCTCGCGGTTGAAGCGGCGGTCACACCAGCTGATCGCCGCGCCGATCCAGGTCACCGGATGGCCGATCCGCGCATAAAGCCATGCCGGCCAGCCGATGGCGGCATCGATCAGCATGGCGAGCGCCATCGCGGCTGCGCTGAAACCGATCAGGCTCATGCGGCGATACTCTTCGAGGCGAAATAAAGATTCGGGGCGCAGGCCCCCATCGGCACGGTCATGGGCTGTTCAATACACGCCGCCCGCCGGTCCCGCCACCGGTTGCGCGCGGCGCAGGGTGAATCCGCGTCTCGCGCGCGGCGCGCCTTTGGGCTAGAACGAGCCCCATGAGCATCATCCTGATCACCGGCGGCGCGCGCTCGGGCAAGAGCCGCCATGCCGAAGAGCGCGTGCTGGCCATGCCGGGCCGCCCGATCTATATCGCGACCGCCGAGGCCCTCGATGACGAGATGCGCGCGCGCATCGCGGCCCATCAGGCGCGCCGCGATGCGCGCTGGGGCGACCATCCCGCCCCGCTTGATCTCGTCGGCGCGCTCGATGCCACCGATGGCGCGGGCCCGCGTCTCGTCGATTGCCTGACGCTGTGGCTGACGAACCTGCTCTTCGCCGAGCGCGATCTCGCGGCTGAGGGTGAAGCGCTCTGCGCCGCGCTCGTTCGCCAAAGGAGCCCGGTCGTGCTCGTGACCAACGAGGTCGGCTTCGGCATCGTGCCGGAGAACCGTCTGGCGCGGCATTTCCGCGATGCGGCGGGGCGGCTCGCGCAGGATGTCGGCGCGGTCGCGGATGAGGTGGTGCTGGTCGTCGCCGGCCAGCCGTTGCGGATCAAGTGAGCATGCCGTCATGAGCGCCACATTGATGATCCAGGGCGCCGGCTCCAATGTCGGCAAATCCATGCTCGTCGCCGGGCTCGCGCGGGTCTTTGCCCGGCGCGGGCTTCGCGTGCGCCCGTTCAAGCCGCAGAACATGTCGAACAACGCCGCCGTCACCGATGATGGCGGCGGCGAGATCGGGCGCGCCCAGGCCCTGCAGGCACGCGCGGCGGGGGTGGCGACATCGATCCACATGAACCCGGTCCTGCTCAAGCCGGAAAGCGAGACCGGCGCGCAGGTCATCGTCCAGGGCAAGCGCCTGACCACGGCCCGGGCGCGCGATTACGCGACGCTCAAGCCGCAATTGCTCGCGAGCGTGCGCGAGAGTTTCGCGATCCTGCGCCGTGAGGCGGATCTGGTGCTGGTGGAGGGCGCGGGCTCTCCCGCCGAGATCAATCTGCGCGCCGGCGACATCGCCAATATGGGCTTTGCGCAGGCCGAGCGCGTGCCGGTGGTGCTCGTCGGCGATATCGATCGCGGCGGGGTGATCGCGCAGATCGTGGGCACGCAGGCCGTGATCGATCCGCAGGATGCGGCTTTGATCAAGGGCTTTCTCATCAACAAGTTCCGCGGTGATCCGAGGCTGTTCGACGACGGCTATGCGGCGATCACTGATCGCACCGGCTGGCCCGGTTTCGGCGTGCTGCCCTGGTTCGCGCGCGCCCATGAGCTCCCCGCCGAGGATGCCCTCGACATCGCCGCCAAACGCGGCAACGGGGCATTCCGCATCGCCGTGCCGCGCCTGTCGCGGATCGCCAATTTCGACGATCTCGACCCGCTCGCCCTCGATCCGGCGCTGTCCGTGGAGGTGGTGGCGCCGGGGCGCCCGCTCCCGCTCGATGCCGATCTCGTCATCATTCCCGGCTCGAAATCGACACGCGGCGATCTCGCTTTCTTCCGCGAGCAGGGCTGGGACATCGATCTCGCCGCGATCCTGCGCCGGGGCGGGCGGGTGCTCGGGCTATGCGGCGGCTATCAGATGCTGGGCCGGACCATCGCCGATCCGCAGGGCATCGAGGGGCCGGCGGGCACGAGCCCCGGCCTCGGCCATCTCGCCATCGACACGGTGATGCGGCCCGACAAACACGTCACGCAGGTGCGCGCGCGCCATATCGCCTCCGATACGCCGGTGAGTGGCTACGAGATCCATATCGGCGAGAGCGACGGGCCTGACCGGGCGCGGCCTCTCTTCGATCGCGACGGTGCGCCCGAGGGCGCGATCTCGGCGAATGGACGGGCGATGGGGAGTTATCTCCATGGTCTGTTCGGCGAAGACGCTTTCCGCCGCGCCTTCCTCGCACAGATCGGCGCCCAGGCCTCCGATCTCGCCTACGAAGCGCAGGTGGATGCCGCGCTGGATGCGCTCGCCGATCACCTGGAAGCGCATTGCGATTGCGACGGGCTGCTCGCCATCGCGCGGGCGGGCGCCGCCGGCTGAGGCGGGCGCCGGGCCCCAAGAAAAAGCGGAGGGCCCCAAGAAAAAGCAGAGGGCCCCAAGAAAAAGCAGAGGGCCCCAAGAAAAAGCGGACCCGGTCATGGACCAGATCCGCTCTCGCATTACCGTTGAATTCAGCCGGAAGCGCCTCAGGCGGCCTCTTCCTGCAGATCGCCATTGTCGGAATCGCCCTCGACAGCCTCGGCGCCGTCGGCATCCTCGGCGCCTTTGGCGCGACGCGGCGACTTGGCCAGCGCATCCTCGATCAGCTTCAGCGCTTCCGTCTCGGTGGCGCCGTTGACCGAAGCGATTTCGCTGACGACGCGCTCCAGAGCGGCCTCGTAGAGCTGACGCTCGCTGTAGGACTGCTCGGGCTGGGCGTCGGAGCGATAGAGATCGCGCACGACTTCGGCCACCGAAATCAGATCGCCGGAATTGATCTTGGCCTCATATTCCTGCGCACGGCGCGACCACATGGTGCGCTTGACGCGGGCGCGGCCCGCCATGGTGGTGAGCGCCTTCTCCACGAGACCGGATTCGGCGAGCTTGCGCATGCCCACGGTCTCGGCCTTGCTGGTCGGGACGCGCAGGACCATCTTGTCCTTTTCGAAACTGACGACATAGAGTTCGAGCTTGAAGCCGGCGATCTCCTGCTCCTCGATCGCCGTGATGCGACCGACGCCGTGCGCCGGATACACGACTGCTTCACCTGCCTTGAAACCGAGTTGCTTGGCGTTCTTCTTGGCGGTCGTCATGCGATGAAGGCCTCCTGCATGGATGCCGCGCGACGTTATCAGGGTCGCGTCGACGAAAATGGAGCCACCGGCAGGGGTCCGGCAGTCCGGAAGATCAAGTGTGGAGCGAGCGCACCGAAGCCGCCCCCGGATCGTGATCCGTGGCCCACACCCCCTAAATGCGCGTCAAGTTGTCGAGAAATGGCCCCGGCGCCATCGGTGAGCAAAGCGTTTGAGGTCCGATCCGATGGCGGTCAGGGAGATGATCATGATAGGCTTGGGCTCACAATAAGTGTGGTGCCCGTCGGTCATTCTCGACGGTGATCAGAACCTAGCACAAAACCCGTGAAAAATCAAAACGGCTGACGTGAAACTGTCATCAATCGCCATCACCGGGATTGGTGGAGAAGAATTTTTCGTATTTCCCTTCCATCCCGTCATATTCTTTCGCATCCGGCGGCTCCGGCTTCTTCTGCGTGATGTTGGGCCAGGTCTTGGACAGATCGGTATTGATCTGCAGCCATTGCTCCAGCCCCGGCTCCGTATCCGGCTTGATCGCCTCCGCCGGGCATTCGGGCTCGCAGACACCGCAATCGATGCACTCGTCGGGATGGATGACGAGCATGTTCTCGCCTTCATAGAAGCAATCGACCGGGCAGACCTCGATGCAATCCATATATTTGCATTTGATACAATTCTCGGTGACGATATAGGTCATGACACAGTTCCGTCCGGCTTTCGCTCATCCCATGATGAATGCCCGCTGGAATCGGGCATAGGGCGCGCACGTCGCTTTATCGCGTCCGCCCGCAATGCACAACTAGTTCCCCCCGCGCACCCCATCAAGAGCCGATCCGCTCATAGAGTGCCCGTGCCGCATCGGCATTGCCGCGCCGCTCACCGAGCGCCGTGACGCGCGCCACGATGGTGCCGTGCTCCGCTGCCACCGTCAGCACATCACCCTCCGCGATGCCCTTGGAAGGCTGCCTGATGCGCGCACCGTTGAGGCGCACGCGCCCATCCTCGACGAGCTTCGCGCAGGCTGTGCGCGTGCTGGCGAATCGGGCGTACCAGAGCCATTTGTCGAGGCGCTGGCGATCCTCCCGCATGGCCTGCGCGCCTCAGGATTTGTCTTCCAGCTGCGCCTTCAGGGCAGCGAGCTTGGCGAAGGGCGAATCGGGATCGGCCTGACGCGGCTTGCGATTATCGGGCCCGGAGGAATATGTCGCAGGCTTGCCTTTGCCCTTGCCACCAGGTTTGCCCCTGCCCTGATCGCCCCCCTTGCCACGCCCCTTGAATCCGCCCTCGCCATGGGCCTTGTCGTGAGGCTTGTCGTGAGGCTTGCCGCCGCCCTGATCGGGTCCCTTGCCGCCACGACGGAAATTGCCTTCGCCGAATTTGCCGAGCTCGCGGGCGCGCTGTTCGCCCCGCCGCGCGGCCTGCCCGCCGGCTGCACCCGCCTCGGCGCCGTCCTGCCCTGTCGATGCCTGACCTGTCGATGACTGCCCGGCCCCCGGGCCCCCACGCCGGTTCTGTCCGCCACGCCGGCGCGCGTCACGCTGCCCGCCACGCGGTTGCCGGTTCTGACGCCAGATCTCGATGGTTTCCGGCTCTGTCGCTTGCGCCTCTTCGGCCTCCGCCTCAGCCGGCGCGCCGTCCTGCGGCTGCGCGGCTTCGCCCGTCTCAGAAGCCTGCGCGGTATCCGCCGGCGGCTGCGCCGATACCAAATCAGCCGGCGCCTCTGCCATCACGTCGGCGGTCGCAGGCGAGGCCTGCGCAGATGCAGGCTCCTGCGGCG
>PXAW01000062.1 GCA_003567055.1 Hyphomicrobiales bacterium | reverse complement strand
GCGTATTGCACGTAGAAGACCGGGTTGTCCTTCGATTGCTCGCGCACCTTCACCAGGTCGAAATCGAGCGGCGCGTCGTTCTTGCGGTAGAGCATCATGAAACGCACCGCGTCGGAGCCGACTTCGTCGACCACCTCACGCAGGGTGACGAACTCGCCGGAGCGCTTCGACATCTTCACCGGCTCGCCGCCACGCAGCAGCCGCACCATCTGGCACAGCTTGACGTCGAGCGCGCCCTCGCCCCGGGTGATGGCCTTTACCGCCGCCTGCATGCGCTTGACATAGCCGCCGTGATCGGCGCCCCAGACATCGATCATCACCGGAAAACCGCGGGCGAACTTGGAGTGGTGATAGGCGATATCGGCGGCGAAATAGGTGTAGGAGCCGTCGGATTTCAACAGCGGGCGATCGACGTCGTCGCCGAATTCCGTGGCGCGGAACAGGGTCTGCTCGCGATCCTCCCAATCCTCGTCCGGCGCGCCCTTGGGGCGGGGCAGGCGGCCCTCGTAGACCAGGTCGCGCGCGCGCAGATCCGCGATGGTGGCGGCCACTTCGTCCGTCTCGCCCTGCGTGAGCGAGCGCTCGGAGAAGAACACGTCATGGCGGATGTCGAGGGCGGCGAGATCGTCGCGGATCATCGCCATCATCGCATCGATCGCCGCATCGCGCACGACCGGCAGCCACTCGGCTTCCGTATGATCCTGCAGGCCCGGCCCGTAAGTCTGCGCCAGCTGCTGGCCGACGCTGACGAGATAATCGCCCGGATAGAGCCCTTCCGGGATCTCGCCGATCTCCTCGCCGAGCGCCTGGCGGTAGCGCAGGAAGGCGGAGCGGGCGAGCACGTCGACCTGCGCGCCGGCATCGTTGATGTAATATTCGCGCGAGACGTCATGGCCGGCGAAGGCGAGGAGCGCGCACAGCGCATCGCCGAAGACCGCGCCGCGCCCGTGGCCGACATGCATCGGGCCGGTGGGGTTGGCCGAGACGTATTCGACATTGATCGGGCGCGTATCCTGCGCCGTGCCGCGCCCGTAATCCTCGCCGAGCAGGATCACCGCACGCAGCATCTCGCGATAGATCGCCGGATCGAGACGCAGATTGATGAAGCCCGGCCCGGCCACCTCCGCTGCTTCGATACGCGGATCGGTCGCCAGATCGGCGGCGATCTTCTCGGCCAGCGCGCGCGGATTGGTGCCCGCCGGCTTGGCCAGCACCATCGCCGCATTGGTGGCGAGATCGCCATGGGCGGGATCGCGCGGCGGCTCGACGACGGCGCGGGAAATATCCAGATCCCCGGGCAGATCCCCCGCCTGCTGCAGATTCCGCAGCGCCTGCGCCACGCGCTCCTCGAAAGTCGCAAACAGATTCATCTCACGTCCGTCTCGATGCTGTCGGCGCCCGCCTGACGCGGCGCCGGATGCGCGCAGCCACCCCGCGCGCCGATTGATACCGCGCGGTCTTGTCACGAGACGCCGGTTTCTTCAAGCGCCGGGGGCGGGTTGGGGGTTAAAACGGGTGCGAGACGGCCCCCGCGCCCTCCATGCAGGCCGCGCGCCCCTCAATACCCCCGGGTGCGATCGACCAGGTTGCGCAGGGTGCCGCCGGATTCGACGGTCTTGATCTGGTCGGCGATCTGGGCGGCGATGGCGTCGGGGGCGCTCAGCGCCGCGTTGTGGGGGGTGATGAGGATTTCCTCGCGCTTCCACAGGGGCGAATCCGGCGGCAGCGGCTCCTCGACGAAGACATCGAGGCTCGCGGCTTTCAGCTTGCCGTCATCGAGGGCGCGCAGGATGTCGGGCTCGTTCTGCAGGCCGCCGCGCCCGGCATTGATCACGACCGGGCCGCCGAGCCGCCCGTCGCTGGGAAGTTGCGCGAAAAGCTCGTAATCGAGAATGCCCTGCGTCGCATCGGTCAGCGGCAGGAGCACCACGAGGATGTCGGTGCGCGCGAGGAAGGCGGCGAGCCCGTCCTCGCCGGCAAATGTCGGGAAATCGTCGATATCCTTGGGCGAGCGCGACCAGCCGGCCACGTCGAAACCCATGATCTTGAGCTTGCGCGCGGCATCGATGCCGAGCACGCCGAGACCCATCACGCCGACGCGGACCTCGTGGGCGGCGGGCTGGAGGCGGTCATCCTCCCAGACGCCGCGGCGCTGCTGCGCCATGTAGCGCGGCTGCTGGCGCAGATGCATCAGCGCGTGCATCACCACATATTCGCTCATCCGCCCGGTAAGATCCTCGTCCACGACGCGCACGATCGGCACGTCCGGCAGGCGATCGTCACCCATGAGATGATCGACGCCGGCGCCGAGGGAGAAGATCGCGGCGAGATTGGGCAGGCCGGCCAGCGAGCCGGGCGGGTGCTTCCAGGTCACCGCGTAATGCACCTCGCGCCGGTCGAAAGGCTCGCCGAGGGCGACGACATTGCGGTCCGGCAGGAGCGCGGCGAAACGATCGACCCAGGTCTGGGCATCCCATCCCGAAAGTGCGACGAGCAAGGTCACGGGCGTTCATCCTCTTCGACAGGGCCTCACGCCGCTCAGCCGCCGATACGATCGGCGACGAGTGCTGCGGGGCCGGGTTTCTCATCGGCGATCGTGAAGGCGGCGAGGATGCGCGCGCAGGCAATACGCGCCGTCTCCTCGTCGCGCGCATGCACGCGCGCCAGCATGGTGCCAGCATCGACCTTCGCACCGCATCCCGCAAGCGCATCGACGCCAACCCGGTGATCGATTTCATCCCCCGGCTGCACCCGCCCGCCGCCGAGCGCGACCACGGCGAGGCCGATCTCGCGGGTGGCGATGCGCGCGACGTAGCCCGCACGCGGCGCCGGAACCTCGCGCATCACTGGTGCTGCCGCGAGATGCGCCTCGGGGCGCTCGATCAGATCAGCAGGCCCGCCCAAAGCCGCGACCATGCGCGCGAAACGCTCCGCTGCCGCGCCCGAGGCGATCGCCTGCGCGATCATAGCCTCGCCCTCGGAGGTGTCGCGGGCGAGACCGCCGAGCGCGAGCATGGCGCCGCCGAGCGCGCAATTCACCGCATGGAAGCGCGAATCGGCATGCGCGCCCCTCAGATAGGCGATGATGAAGGCCACTTCGCGCGCATTGCCGGCAACGGGGGCGAGCGGCTCGTTCATGTCGGTGATCAGCGCCCGCGTCGGCAGGCCGGCGCCCTCGGCCACATCGACGATGCTCTGCGCGAGCGCCCGCGATCCGGCGAGATCGGGCATGAAGGCGCCCGAGCCGGTCTTGACGTCCATGACCAGCCCGTCGAGCCCGGCGGCGAGTTTCTTGGAGAGGATCGAGGCGGTGATCAGATCGATCGATTCGACCGTCGCAGTCACGTCGCGGATGGCATAGAGCCGCCGATCCGCCGGGGCGAGATCCGCCGTCTGGCCGATAATGGCGCAGCCGGCGTCGCGCACCGTCGCGCGGAAGGCGTCGAGCCCGGGCTGGGAGACGTAGCCGGGGATGGAATCGAGCTTGTCGAGGGTGCCACCGGTATGGCCGAGGCCCCGCCCGGAGATCATCGGCACATATCCGCCGCAGGCCGCGACCGCCGGTGCGAGCGCGAGGCTGATGCAATCGCCCACGCCGCCGGTGGAGTGCTTGTCGAGGACGGGGCCGGGCAGATCCCATGCGAGCACGCGGCCCGATTCGGTCATGGCGCGGGTGAGCGCCACGCGGCCCTCCTGCGACAGTCCCCGGAAGAAGACCGCCATGGCGAAGGCCGCCGCCTGGCCCTCGCCGACGCGCCCATCCGTGATCCCCCCGATGAAACGCACGATATCCTCAGGCGGCGGTTCGTGCCCGTCGCGCAGCGCCCGGATGGTTTCCTGGGGGAGAAAATCCGCTTCGCTCATGATGTTTCCCCCGGTTGTGCGGGCAGCGACGCGACGAAGCCGGCCAGCAGCGCGCGCAGATCCCCGCTCGCCTGCGCCGCGACGCGCTTGGTTTCGTCATGCGCGGGCGCGATCTGCGACAAGCCCGCCGCCATGTTGGTGATGGTCGAGATACCGGCCACGCGCAGCCCGTGGAAACGGGCGAGGATGACCTCCGGCACGGTGGACATGCCGACGAAATCGGCACCCATCACCTGCGCCATGCGGATCTCCGCCGGCGTCTCGAAGCTCGGCCCGGAAAACCACATGTAGACCCCGCGCGCCAGCCTCACGCCAGTCTTGCGCGCAGCACCTTCGAGCAGCGCCGCGAGATCGGGATCGTAGGCCTGCGACATCGGCACGAAGCGCCGCTCATCCGCCTCGCCGATCAGCGGGTTGAGGCCGGAGAATGCGATGTGATCGGTGATCATGGCGAGCGATCCGGGCGGGATTTCCGCCCGGGTGGAGCCGGCGGCATTGGTCAGGACGAGCGGCGGGGCGCCCAAAGCTGCGAGGAGGCCGATCGGCACCCGCATCGCCTGGGCATCGCCGGTCTCGTAATAATGCTTGCGCCCCTGCATCAGCAGCACCCGTCGCCCGGCGAGCAGGCCCGAGACGAGGCGTCCGGCATGGCCGCTCACCGCGCTCGCGGGAAAATGCGGGATGGCCGCGTAATCGAGGCCGACCGGGTCGTCGAGATCATCGACGAGATCGCCGAGCCCCGTCCCGAGCACGATGGCGCAGGCGTGATCGCGGGGAAAATCCGCCTGCATGAGCGCTGCGCGCGCTTCGGCGATGGCGGCGTCGTAATCCCGGCTCATCGGATCTCGTCCTTCAGATTGGACGGGCCGAAGGCGAGCGGGAGCAATTCCTCGAGCGAGAGGCTGTGGCGCGTATCCGTCGCCGGATCGTGCAGATGGATGCGGGTATCGGCATCGGCGAATTCGCGGATGCGTTGCCGGCAGCCGCCGCAGGGCGTCGTCATGGACGGGCCGGAGCCGATCACCGCGATGGCGCGGATCCGCCTGCCGCCGGCGGCCACCATCGCCGCGATCGCCGCCGTCTCGGCGCAGACACCTTCGGGATAGGCGGCATTCTCGACATTGCAGCCGACATGCACCGCGCCCGCCTCGTCGATCAATGCGGCGCCGACGCGAAAGCGCGAATAGGGCGCATGCGCGCGCTCGCGCACCGCCCGGGCGGCATCGAAAAGGG
>PXAW01000538.1 GCA_003567055.1 Hyphomicrobiales bacterium | reverse complement strand
GCTCTTGAGCGATTTCTGGAACACCGCCGATCAGCAGATGATGGATTCGTCGATGCTGTTCATCAAACTCGACGATGATTACACCTATCTGCATCACGGGCGCTACCTGTGCGAGCGTATCGGCTTCTCCATGCAGGGCCTCTCGCTGCGGAATCTGCGCACCCGTGTGCGCAGCCAGCTGATCGAGCTCTATGATCGGGCGACGGGCGAGTTCGATCTCGTCTATTTCCAGTCTTTCGCCGATTTCGCCCAGGATGTCGTGCTCTGGGGCCGGCTGTGCCTGCCCTTGCGCATGAAGGAGGGCGATGATCGCGTGCTGCTGCTGGTCTTCTGCCACATGATCGAGGACAAGGCCTCGCTGTTCAGGACGCTGTTCACGCATTCGCGTTACGGCATCATCGTCGCCTGGCCGATCTACAATGCCAAGCGTCAGATCGACGATGCCTGGATCATCAACCAGAATGCGGCGGCCAGCCCGATTACCGGGGTTCAGGACCACACCGAGGACGACCTGATGCTGCGGGCCGGGCCGGTTTTCTCCGATGATGCGCTCTGGCGCCATTTCGCGCGCAGCGTGCAAAACGGCATGGTGTCGGCGGAGATCAGCGTCAGCACCTCCGGCAGCCGCTATATCGCCTCGGGCGAGCTGATCGACGATTACCTCGTCTTCCATTTCGCCGAACAGAAGCCCTCGGATGAGAGCTTCGTGATCGGGTAAGCCGGCGCGGCAATCGCGCCGCGCGCGCTTGACTGCCACGCCGCGATGGTTTCGGCTGTGACCTTCGATCGGGAGGACAGACGATGATTCACCACGCCGAAAGCGGCGGCAGCAAGCGCGGCTTGATTTGTATTCTGGGGCTCACGGCCCTTTTGCTGGCCGGCTGCAACACGCCCGGCCAGCCGGAATCCGTCGCTGCGGGCATGACGGGCGGCGAGGCCGAAATTGCGGCAATCGCTGCGCCGCAGACGCCCGATACGACCTGCGGACGCGCCATCGACGATTTCGCCGGCCTGCTCTCGCGTGATCTCGCCAATGGCATGGTGGCGCAACGGGTCCATGACGAAGCCATGTCTGATCTCGAAGTGGCGGCGAGCGCCTGTCGCGCCGGCTCGCAGGATCAGGCGCTTTCCGCCCTGCGCGCGACCCGCATCCGCCACGGCTATCCCGCCGGGTAGAGCCGAGCGGCAGCCGCGCTCCCGCCGGGCGTCACGGCAGCGTCCCGGCGAAGGCGCGGGCGAGATAGGCGCGCATGAAATCCGGCAGGGCGGCGTCCGTCAGCTCATCGCCTTCGCCGATCACTTCGATGCCCGCGAGCTCCGGCACCGCCATGTTCTTGCGCGCCTCTTCGCCGCGCCGCGCGAGATCCGCCGCCGGCAGGTCGAACCTTCCGGCGCGAATCAGCGCCAGGTGGCCGCCACGGCGCAGCATGTGCCAATGCGGATCGAGCGCGCTGCGATCAGGCGCGAGCCCGGTCTCCTCGGCGAGTTCGCGCAGGGCAGCGGCGGTGAGATCGACACTCCCGTCATCTGCGACATCACCGGGATCGGGGGTGCCGGTGGCGAAATAGAGCGCGCCGGCATTATCCGTATGCGCACCCATCCGCCCGACGAGGTAGCGCCCGGCCCGGTCACGCGGCGCGATGGCGGGAAAGACGTTGACAGCAAACCCGTCGGGAAAGCCGGCTGCCTTGAAGGCACGAAAGGCGCTGTAGCGCACGGGCATGAAATCGAGCGCGAGAGACGCATCCGCCTCCTGTGTGGCAGATACGCGATGGGCAAGCAGCACTTCGCCGTCGAACAGATGCGGATTTCGCGCCCGCGCGGCGCGCCATTCCTGCGCGATCATCCGCTCATGCCGCTGTGCCCAGGGCCAGCGCGCGGGAACGAGGCGCGCACGCACGGCGGCGATGCGCGAGATCGTATAACCGGAATCGTCGCGAAAGCCGTTCACAGCAGCAATTCACCGCGCGCCACGAGCACCGCGTCGCCGCCGATTTCCGCCGCGACCAGCGCCCCGCTCTCGATGGTGAGCTGCAGACGGATCAGGCTCGGCCGGCCCATCGCATAGCCCTGCTCGATGACGACGTCATGCGTGCCCTCGCCGAGCGGCTCGTATTCCATCAGCGCTCCGGCGAAGGCGGCAGCGGCGGAGCCGGTGGCGGGATCTTCGGCGATCCCCATGCCCGGCGCGAACATGCGGGTGTGGAAGGAATGCGCCGGATCGAGCGTGCCGGCACTGTAGACATAAACCTCCCCGGCATCGCCATCGCGGCCGAACACCTTGTCGAAATCGGGCCCCGGACGCGCGCGCTCCACCGCATCCCGCGAGGCGAGCGGCACCAGATCGAAGGGCACGCCGGCGGAATGCCGGCTCGGCAGGTGGCGGTCGAAGCCGATATCGGCGGGATCGAGCCCCAGAGCCGCAGCCGCTGCTTCCGGCGCCGGTCCCTCCCCCAGATATTCCGGCAGGCGGGGCAGCCTGAACCGCGCATGGCCGTGATTCTCGCCCCGCTTCTCCATCACGCAGGAGACGATGCCGACACGCTCCTCCAGCCCGAAGGCATGGGCGGGCACCTCGGCTGCCGAAGCGCCGCCGTCATCGATCAGCCCGAGCAGCACGGCGGCGCCCACCGTCGGATGGCCGGCGAAGGGCAATTCGCGGCCCGGCGTGAAGATGCGCAGACGCGCCTTGTGGCGCGGTGATTCGGGGGGCAGCAGAAACACCGTTTCGGAGAGGTTGAATTCCCGCGCGATCGCCTGCATCCGCGCCGCGTCGAGATCGTCGGCCTCGTGCACTACGGCGAGCGGGTTGCCGGCGAGCGGCGTGTCGGTGAAGACGTCGAGAATGCTGTAGCGGCGGGGCATGAAAGGCTCTCCTTGGAAAAGTGAACGGGCGGGAATCCGGCACGAGCGCGGGCTCTCTCACCCGGGATCGGGGACTGATTCGGCCTGATCGCATCGGCGTGTTTTCGGAATGGTGAGACTGACGGCGACCGGGCAATGGTCGCTCGCCTGCGGGCGCAGCCAGCCGATGCGCGGATAGCGGTCGGCGCGGGTCGAGAGCCAGGCGATCGAGCGGTCGGGATGGGTCGGGTCGAGGGGCGTGGCATAGCCGAGCCCCCGGCGCACGATCTGCGGCTGCGGATCGGGATTGGCAGCCGCGAGCGCCGGCGAGATCAGGATATGGTCGAGCTGGACATGATGCTCGACCGGCACGCCCTCCGGCCCCTCGCGATCGCGGTGATACAGCGTCCAGCGTTCGATTTCCGGCAGGCCGGCGGTGACATCGACGGCGAAATCCTCGAACAGCGGATCGATCCCCGAGGGCAAAGTCGGCACGATCTCGCCGCCCGGGCCAATGGCGAAGCGGTGATCGTTGAGATCACCCAGCACGGCCCAGTTCGCCTCGCGCCAGCCCTCACCGAAACGCGCTTCCACGATGGCCCGGATCGCGCGCGCTTCGGCCCGTCGCAGGATCCGCGTCTGGTCGCGCCCGTCGGCGGCATAGCCCATGGATTTGAGATGACAGATGAACAGGGTCAGGTCCCGGTCGCCCAGATCGATGGCGATCTCCAGGCAATCCCGGTTGAACACCCGGTCATCCGGGCCGATACCGAAGCGCTCCAGCGCCGGATCAAAGACGCCGAGCGAAGCGAAACTCGCCTGCGCATGGGATTTCGCAAGGATCGCATCCTCATCCGCGACGAGGCCCTTGCGGGCGGCGAAGGCGCAGTCGATGCCGCGCGGGTCGTTGCCCGACAGAAGCCGCAGATGGCCGTAGCGGATATCGCTGACCGCATGCACGTAATGCTTCAGGAAGGGCGCGAGCACGCCGATATTCTCGACCTCCTGAAGCGCCATGATATCTGCCTGCGTCTCGGCGATGGCCAGCGCCGTCGCCTGGCGGTCGTCATCTTCGAGCGTCATCGCCATCGAGGCCTGCGCCTGCTCGCGCATGGCCGGATCGGCGAAATCGAAGAGGGCGAGCGCCGGGGCCGTCTGGGGCCGCCGGCGCGGGCCGTAGACATTGCGCGAGACGAGATTTTCCACGTTGAAGGTGGCGAGGCGCAGTTTCATGCGCCGATCCTGACGCGATCCGCGCGGGATCGCATCAGGAATTTTGCGGCATTCACAGCCGCATCCTCACTCCTCGAGGGAAAGCGCCACGAAACGCACCTCGCCCTGGGCGTTGGCGATCAGGAACAGCGCCGAACGCCGGCCCTCGGCGCGGATATCGGCGAGCCGGTCGAGCACGTCGGCGGGAGCCTCGACCGGCTCCTGGCCGACTTCGAGGATGACGTCCCCGGGCTGGATGCGCCGGTCGGCGGCAGCCGAATCGGGATCGACCTCCGTGACCACCACGCCCTCGACACCGTCAGCGATGGAGAAGCGCTCGCGCAGAGCCTCGCTCATCATCATCATTTCCATACCCAGCGCATCGGCATGCGCTTCGGGCACGTCTGCGGGCGGACGATCGCCGCGCACGGCCATCTCGCCTTCGGCCAGACGCCCGATCTCGACCTGGATGGTGGTCTCCTCACCCCGGCGGATCACCTCGACATCGACCTCCTTGCCGATCGGCGTGGAGGCCACGATACGCGGCAATTCGCGCGAGGTCGCGACATCCTGACCATCGAAACGCACGATCACGTCACCGGTCTCGATCCCCGCCGCATTGGCCGGGCCCTCCGGATCGACCCCGGCGACGAGGGCGCCGCGCGCGCGCTGGAGTCCGAGCGCTTCGGCGGTGGTCTCGTCGACATTCTGGATGCGCACGCCGAGCCAGCCGCGCCGGGTTTCGCCGAATTCGCGCAATTGCGTGATGAGCGGTTCGGCCAGCGAGGTCGGGATCGAGAAGCCGATCCCCACGGAACCGCCCGTCGGCGACAGGATGGCGGTGTTGATGCCCACCACTTCGCCATTCATGTTGAAGAGCGGACCGCCGGAATTGCCGCGATTGATGGCGGCATCGGTCTGGATGTAGTTGTCGTAGGGGCCGGTATCGATATTGCGCGCCCGCGCCGAGACGATGCCGGCGGAAACCGAACCGCCGAGCCCGAACGGATTGCCGATCGCCACGACCCAGTCGCCGATGCGCAATTCT